>JAISFK010000118.1 GCA_031263625.1 Clostridiales bacterium | reverse complement strand
GGCAAGACGGAGCGCGAGTTTTGCGCGGCGAGCGCGGAGCTGTTGCGGAGCGAGGGCTACCGGGATCTGGACGAGCTGCTGTCCGCCAGCGCGGGATTGGGTTCAGGCTTGGGTTCGGGCTTGGGTTCGGGCGCAGGAGCATGCGCGGGATCGGGTTCAGGCTCAGGTTCTGGCGCGGGAGCGTGTTCAGGCTCAGGCTCGGAAGCGGCATCGGGCGCGCCGGCGAACGGCCCCGGCACCGTCCTGAAGCCGGGCGACAAGGTGTACCAGGTCATCCGGGGCAAGACGATTCTGGCCGCGATCATCGGCAGGCACCCCGTGGCGGAGGGCGCCAACATTCTCGGCGCCCACATCGACTCGCCCAGGATCGACCTCAAGACGAACCCGCTGTACGAGGACACGGAATTTGCGATGATCGACACGCAGTATTACGGCGGGATAAAGAAATACCAGTGGGTGACAATCCCGCTCGCGCTGCACGGCGTGGTCATAAAGGAAAACGGCGAGAGGGCCGACATTTGCATTGGCGAGGACGACGGCGACCCCGTGTTCACGATCACGGATCTGCTGCCGCACCTCGCCAGGGAGCAGATGGAGAAAAAGGCGTCCGAAGCCGTGACGGGGGAGGGGCTGAACGTGCTGGCCGGATCCGTCCCGTACAAGGACGCCAAGGCGACGAACAAAGTTAAGCTCAACCTCCTAAAGCTGCTCAACGATCGATACGGCATCGTCGAACAGGATTTCGCGGGCGCGGAGCTGGAAATGACGCCGGCGTCCAAGGCGAGGGACGTGGGGCTGGATCGCAGCATGATCGGCGCATACGGACACGACGACCGGAGCTGCGCGTTTGCCGCGCTAAAAGCGCTGGTCGCCATGGGCCGCGCGGTTGCCCCAGCTGCCGGCGCTGGCGCGACATGCTCGGCGGGCGCGCCCGCGCCAGCCGACGGCGGGGGAGTGCCGGAGCGCACGTGCGTCTGCGTGCTGACGGACAAGGAGGAGATCGGCAGCATGGGCAACACGGGCGCCGAATCCAAGCTGTTCGAGAACTTCATGGCGTATCTGTGCTACCTGAACTCGCCAGGCTACTCCGACATTGCGCTGCGGCAGAGCCTCACGCGCTCGTTCATGCTGTCTGCGGACGTGAACCCAGCCGTGGATCCGAACTACGAGGGCGTGCAGGACAAAAAGACGGCGTCGTACTTCGGGCGCGGGATCGTGCTGACGAAATACACCGGCCACAGGGGCAAGGGCGGCGGGAGCGACGCCAACGCCGAGTTCTGCAACAAGGTCAGGGCGATAATGAACAAAAACGGCGTCGCCTGGCAGTACGGGGATCTTGGCAAGGTCGATCAGGGCGGCGGCGGCACAATCGCGATGTACGTGGCGAACCTGGGGGCGGAGGTTCTGGACTGCGGCATACCCGTGCTGTCCATGCACGCGCCGTTTGAGGTGATCAGCAAGCTCGACCTCTACACGACGTACCGGGGCTACCTCGCTTTCCTGAAAGACGCATGAGGCCGCGGGGCCGCGGGCCGCGCGCGGGAACCTGATGACAGATGAAACGAGTATTACTGACTCGCGTTTATGGTAATTTCAAATGCTCGTCAGTATAAAAAAAGCAAGGCGTGAGTTTTTTGAGCTTTGCGCGGCGCAATCCCGCCAGCGCAAAGCTCAATACTGGGAACCTGATTAAAAAAAGCGCTGTTGCCTGCTCCAAGCTCAATACGCCGTTACCTGCTCCTGCTCCCGCTGCTGCGGCGCGGCGGGGGCGTCGCTGAAGAACTCGTCCATGAGGGCTTTCGTCTGGCTCTCGCTGTGCACGTAGTAGGACACCTTGTCGATGTACTTTGCCTCGCCAGGCAAAGTGGCGGCGCGGTACTTGTCCGCGCTGAACCCAGTCAGGCCCGTGGCCAGCTTCAGCATCTCGGCGAGCGGGAGATCCGTCTTGATGTTCGAGTATACGGTGTCTATGATGCCGCCGATTTTCGGAATGTACTGCAGCGTGAGCTTCTGCTTGAGCATTTCGTTCATGAAGTCCTGCTGGCGCTCGATGCGCTTCAGATCCGAGCCGTCGTAGTATTTCTTTACCTCCGATGTCCACTTGTTCGGGTGCCTGAACCGCAAAAGGCCCTCGACCTGCTTGCCCGTCAGCGTGCGCGCGCCTTTTTTGATGTTTATGTGCAGATCCTGGTCCGGGTCGTCGTATATCAGGTCGCAGGGCACGTTGTATTCAACGCCGCCGAGCAGATCGACGATCTCGCGCACCGTCTTGAGGTTCAGGTACACATAGTAGTCTATCTTCTGGCCGAGCAGGCTCTCCAGCGTCGCCTTGAGCCTGTTCGCGCCGTCCTTTGCCGCGAAGATGCCGTTGATCTTGTGCGTCTTGAGGCCGCTCACCGTGACGTATGTGTCGCGCGGGACGGAAACGACGCTGGCCTGCTTGGTTGACGGGTTGTAGTGCATGACCATGATGGCGTCCGTGTTCGTGCCGCCGACGTCGCTGGCGAGCAGCAGGACGTTGATGGGATTGCCGCTGTCCGTCTTGAGGCCCTTCAGCACGTCGATCAGGCCGCCGATGGCCTTGTCGCTGACAGGCAGGTTGAATCCGGGCAGAACCGCCACGCTTCCGCCGGCGCCGCCCGTTTCCGAGCCGTCCTGGGAGATGCCGCTGGCGTAGCTGCCGTCGCTCTCGATGTCGTCCACCAGCGCGAGCAGCTTGAGGCCCGACATGAACAGCATGCCGGTGATAATTACGGTGAAGCACAGCAAAAACAGTGTTTTTTTCATAAGCCTGAAAGCTCCTTCATATCTTTTATGCCTATATCTTTTTTATACATATATCCTTATCCTTATCCTTTTTAAGGGGCGCGGCAATTTTCAGCGCCGCTTTCGCGCCACGCGCCGCCGCCACTTTCGCGCCATGCGCCGCCGCTTCGCCCGGCTCCTCGGCGGGTTCCGCAGAGGGCCTCTCGGCGGGCGCCGCAACGCCGCCGCCGCCGCTGCCGGCGCGGAAGCCGGACAGGGGATTGCTGTCAACCGCCGCCTTGAGCTGGCGCGAGTCGAGGTGCGTGTATATCTCCGTCGTGGCGATGCTCTCGTGGCCGAGTATTTCCTGCAGCGCGCGTATGTCCACGCGCCCGTGCTGGTACATGAGCGTCGCGGCCGTGTGCCGGAGCTTGTGCGTCGAGTATTTCGACGTGTCGAGGCCGGCCAGCCCGATATAGCGCTTGATGATCCGCTGCACCATGTTTTTGCTTATGCGGCGCCGCTGCTTGCTCAAAAACAGCGCGTTCCTGTCCCGGACGGCATTTGCCGGGCGCACGGCCATGTATCTGGCGATGGCGTCCGCGCAGGCCCCGTTCAGGTACACGACGCGCTCCTTGTCGCCCTTGCCGATGACTGTGAGCTTGTCGCCGCGCACGCTCGAAAGGTTGACGCCCACCAGCTCCGAGAGCCGCAGCCCGCAGTTCAGGAACAGCGTGATGATCGCGTAGTTGCGCTGCCGATGCGCGCCGCCAAATTCGTCGGCGGACGCGAGCAGCCGCTTGCTCTCGTCCACGTCCAGGTGGCGGGGCAGGCGCTTGACAATTTTCGGGGACTCGAGCTCGGAGGCCGGGTTGGCGTCCAAAAGCTTGGCCTTCGCGAACAGATAGTTGTAAAACGACTTGAGCGCCGCGACCTTTCTGGCCCTGGCATAGCTCGAATTGTCGCGATCCCTGTTTATGAACGACATAAACGCGTACAGATCGCTCAGGCTTGTCCTTCTCAGCAGCCCCGCGTCCGCTTTTGATATGTCAATCGAGTCAAACGGCTGCAGGCTGTCCGCAATGCCGTAATGCGCGAGGATAAAGCGCAAAAAGAGCCGAATGTCGTAAAAGTACACCTGAACCGTGCTGTCCGATTTGCCTTTGATTGTCTGCATGTAGCTGAGAAAATCCAGCAACACCTGCGGAGGGTTATACCGCGCATAATCCTTCATATGGCTTTTCGCGACCTCATTTTTTCTTTTGTGCCGGCGCGCCGACCAGCGCCTTTTATATAGTACATCAAAACGCCTCGCGGATCAATAGCCTTGCGCGCCGCCGCGACAGCGCCCGCAATCCGCAATCTATCCGTAATTCATAATCTGCAATTCGCAATCTATCCGTAATTCATAATCCGTAATTTGCAATCTATCCGTAATCCGTAATCCGTAATCTGTGCGCGTCGCGATTTCCCACTTCTAATTCTGCGAAATTTTGATTTCGCAGAATTAGGTATTTATGTCGCCTTCCATGTTCCTGCATTTCTTGCAACGGAACATTCGCAAAGCGCATTCCCGCCGCGCTTCTGCGCATCCGTTGTTTTCGCCGCTTCTGCTGCCAAATACGTTGGCTAATTTGTTTTTGATATTTTAGCTACCTCGTGCTACACTGAACGCAGAGCTCCGGCTACGAAGATTCCCGCGCGGTGCTCCGGCACTGTGAAGCCGCCGCGCCGAGGGCTTTGTTTCTGCTACTACCGTAAATGTTGTCCGCTCGCAAGTATAAAAGGGCGACGATATAATGCCGCAGATTGAGAGGTGCTAGAGGATGGCAAATTCGCCGCCGTATACCATAACGCTGAAAACCGCCGACTATCTGTCGAAAATCGTTGAGGCCGCCACCCGGCTTGAACTCGGCACGGACTTCAAGCGCAACATACTGCTCCACAGAAAGAACCGACTGCGCACGATTCATTCCTCGCTCGCCATCGAGGGCAACACGCTCTCGCTCGACGAGGTGGCCGCAGTGCTTGACGGAAAGCTCGTCGCCGGGAAGCAGGAGGAAATCAAGGAGGTCAAGAACGCATACGAAGCCTACGACAAAATCATGGCGTTTGACCCATATGCGGCGAAGGACTTCCTCAAAGCGCACAAGCTGATGACGCAGGGGCTTGTCAAGGATTCTGGCAAGTACCGCAGCGGCGACGTGGGCGTGTTCGACGGCGACGTTGCCATCCATTTGGGGGCGCGCCCGCAATTCGCGCCGAATCTGATAGCAGAGTTGTTCGCATGGGCAAAGGAGTCAGAGCTTCACGCCGTGCTTAAAAGCGCAATAATGCATTATGAGATTGAAATCATCCACCCCTTCGCAGACGGCAACGGACGCATGGGGCGGCTATGGCAAACGCTCGTGCTTGCCAAGTGGAACGAGATCTTCGCTTGGGTGCCAATGGAAACGGTGATGCAAGAGAACAGGCCGCAATACTATCGGGCTATTCAAGAGGCGAAGAAAGCCAACGACAGCGGGGTGTTCATTGAGTTCACGCTTTCTGCGTTGCTTGAAACGCTCAGGGCGCAGACGGAGCAACTGGACGAACAGACATACAGCGCTGCGATTGGCGCAGGCGCGTTCGCTGAAAAGTTCGTAGAAAATGCGGATAAGTTCGCAGAAAACGCAGACGAGTTCGTAGAAAAGTACGCAGAAAACGAAACGCAGAAATCGATACTACGGCTTCTGATGGCAAGGCCGGCAATCAGCGCAAAGAAGATGGCCGAAGACGTGGGCATGTCATCCCGCGGCGTTCAGAAAAGCATAGACGCATTGAAGAAGCAGGGGCTGGTTGAACGCGTCGGCTCCGCAAAGGGCGGGCATTGGGTTGTGAAGAAGCCCGGCTAAGCACTCGCGCGGCATATCTCCGAACAGGTTTCGCTGCAGCTCTGTACAGTCGAATGGCTCGCGGGCAAAGAGATCATCCCTTGCGCGCTACCGCGCTTCCGTCGGCGCGTTCACAACGCCGGCGAACAGAATCTGCCCGTAGTTTTCAAGAACGAACGCAAACGGCTTGTCGCAGACCATTTCAAAGGGTTCGTTCGGCTGCGACGTGCGCCCCATCCCCGCCCTTGCGCGCTACCGCGCCTCTGCCGGCGCGTTCACAACGCCGGCGAACAGAATCTGCCCGTAGTTTTCAAGAACGAACGCAAACGGCCTGTCGCAGACCATTTCAAAGGGTTCGTCCGGCTGCGCCGCATGTGGCATCCCCGTCGCCATAACCACAAGCGTGACGGCTGCGGCGGTCGTGCCCTTTTCGTCCACCTTGATCACGGCCTTTTGCAGCGCCTCGGAAATCCAAACGGGAGTGTCGCTTTCAAGCAGGCCCCCTGTGAGCGGCGCGGCGGCGCCGTCAAAAAGCGGGACGCCGATGGCGGCCAGCGCGCCTCCCAGGCTTAGCTCGCTCTCCGCTTCAAACTTGGGCAGCAGCAGTTTTCCCATGGCAAGACGGCTGCTGTCGCGCATCTCGTTGAAATAATCGGCGTCCATGCCCTCGAGCAGGCTATTCGCCGTCCCTGCTTTCGGCAGGATTATCCACAGGCTGCCGCCGTTTTTGAAACCCAGGGACACCGCCTGCGCGCGCTCGTCCTCATAGTAGCGCAGGGAGTCGTCCTCGCGTTTCATATAGTCGGCGGCTATATCGCCGCCTGTCGCGTGGAATGCGTCGGGCTGCGTTTCTTCGGCGTCAAACTCCAAGTCCCAGCGGTCGGAATAGTAGATCGCGTTGGCTATCGCGGCGACCGTGCCGGGGTCAAAGGATTCGATTATCCTGTCAATCAGCCCTTCCGTGTGCTCGCTCGCCCAGCTGTTCACCGCGTCCGCGGCTTCCTGCGAGGCAAAGTCCACATTGAACATCGCGCCGAGGTAGCTGTCGGCGAAGGTCTGGGCAAATTTTTGCCGGGCTTTTTCGTGCCGGCTCACAAAGAGCGCGTTCGCGATTT
Organism: Clostridiales bacterium; assembly: GCA_031263625.1. Classification (GTDB taxonomy): domain Bacteria; phylum Bacillota; class Clostridia; order WRLR01; family WRLR01; genus JAISFK01. The sequence continues at coordinate 3,818 of JAISFK010000118.1, read as the reverse complement.
TCAGCGGGCTTATGTAGCCTGGGGAATACTTCTTGTTGCCCTCGCCCGCCACGCGGTAGAGCAGCGTTTGGGCGTATTCGTTTAGCTGCGCTTCCGAAACGCCCGCAGCGCCGAGCGCGGCAAGCAGCGCGAGCCTGTGCTCGGCATCTGTGGCATTTGCCAGCGCGGCGAGCGGAAGCCAGACAGACAGCGGCGAGTACACGAAGTTATCCGCCTCGGGCGCGTCGGCGAGCAGCTTTTGCCCCAGGCTGAACGCAAAGCCCGATTCGCTTATCGGCGGCGCCTGCGCCGCCTCGTCGCCCGTGTCCTTCAAGGCGCGGCTTTTTGTCTTTACCTGGGAGAAAACCCCCGTGCCGGCCGCCGCCCCTGCCCCGCAGGCCGTCAAGCCCGCGATAATGGCTATCGCCGCGAGCGTTGCCGCAAATGCCCTGAGATTATTCGCTCTCATTTTTCGTTTCGCCTTCCGCTTTCGCTTTCGCCTTCCGCGCACAGTTGTTTTGCTTGTTTTGCTTATGCTATTCTCAATAGCATTATACATTCGCAAAAGCGGATCCGTCAATTTCAGCTCAATTTCAGTGTTTCAGCTGCCCTATTTGCTCTATTGACATCTTCATTGGATTGTATATAATTTAATTGTTCGCAATTAAATTTGTATCAATGAACGGAGGCAGGCATGAAATTCTATGACATAGCCGTCAGGGACGCAAAAGGCGCGGAGGTCATCCTATCCGAGTACGCCGGAAAAGTTCTGCTCATCGTCAACACCGCCACGGAATGTGGGTTCACGCCGCAGTATGAAGGCTTGCAGAGCCTGTATGAAAAATTCCGGGACAGAGGATTTGAAATCCTCGATTTCCCCTGCAACCAGTTTGGGCGCCAAGCGCCCGGCACGAACGAGGAAATCGCGAGTTTCTGCGCGGTGCGGTTTGGGATTACGTTTCGTCAGTTTGACAAAATCGAGGTCAACGGCGCGAACGAGAGCCCGCTTTACACTTGGCTGAAGTCGCAAAAAGGCGGCGGCGTCGGCGCGAACATCAAGTGGAACTTCACTAAGTTCCTTATAAGCCGCAACGGCGAAGCCATCGCCCGATACGCGCCGACCAAAACGCCCGCAGAGCTAAACAATGACGTGGAAAAGCAGCTGGGAAAATGACGGCGGCCATGCGGCGCAGGCGCGCGCCGCGCAAACTTTTGGCGGCCGGAAGCGATATGCTGACGAGCATTTGCATTTATACTCGTGAGCGATTGGAAATACCGACCGCATTTGCGGTCGGGCAGAGGAAACGAGTATTACTGACTCGCGTTAATGGAAAATTCAAATGCTCGTCAGTATACCATAAACGCGAGTCGGTAATACGAGTATAACAAAGGATGCATTACTGCTATGGACAATTCGCATGATATTTCGCATGATAATTCGCGTGATATTTTGAAACTGGGCAATCAGCTATGCTTTCCGCTCTACGCCGCGTCAAAGGCGGTCGTGGCAAAGTACGCGCCGCTTCTTTCCGAAATCGGGCTGACCTACACGCAGTACATCACAATGATGGCGCTCTGGGAAATCAAGACAATCCGCGTGAAAGAATTGGGCGAAATGCTTTATCTTGATTCGGGAACGCTCACGCCTGTTCTAAAGCGCCTTGAAAGCAAAGGGCTAGTTGCCCGCGAGCGCTCCAAAACGGATGAGCGCGCCGTCAACGTCAGAGTCACGGATTCAGGCGAACGGCTCAAAGCGCAAGCGGCGCAAGTGCCGCTGAAAATGGCGGAGTGCATGCCGCTGTCGCGCGAGGAGGCGGGAACGCTATACGGGCTGCTGTATAAAATCCTGACCGCAAATCGCAATTCGCGTTCTACGGCAAAGTGACGGCGGGGCTGACGGCCGGGGAACTGACCTCACTATATAAGTGTTTCGCGCTTCGCCCCTACCCTCGGCCGCGCAGCCATCTGTCCACATAGTCGAACACCGTTTTCACCGTATCGCCAAATTGCCCCTGCGTCTTCTCTGCCGCTTTGTTGGGCGTAAAATCGTGGTTGGCCCCCTCCACAAACGCGATGGTTTTATCTGCGGAGGCAAGGCGCCGGTATATTTCTTCGGCGGCCAAAAATTCATAGTTTCCGGTCATCCCCATCACAAGCGCGGGGCATGAAACCCGCTTGACGTTCCCCGTGGTGCAGGTGTAGCAGGTGTCCCACTCCAAGCCTGTCACAGCGTCTTGCGAATAAGAAAATTCGGCGGCCGCCCGGATGGCGCATGTCTTAAGAAAATCTTTTACGCTGGTGACGCGCGCGGTCTGCTTGTAGTATCCGCTGGCATTGCGCCCGCCTCTCGGAAGCCGCGCCGTATGGATGACCTCCCTGGTTTCCGTCCCGTCGGCGTGGAGCAGCGCGTAGGCTTCTTTCGTATGGCTCAAAAGGCGCACGTCATGCGGGAAAAGCTTGTTGTATGGCGCGAACTGCGCCCCGCCTGGAATGACAAGCGGCTCATCGTCTATATAATGGCCCTTTCCGGCATCTATGGCCGCAACGCGCTCCAAAGCGCGGTCGATCAAGCGGTTCATGCGCCCCGCCTGCGCTTTCTGGAATTTGCGTATAAAATCATCGCCGTAGCGCGAGCCGTTGGGGTCGAAGCCATTGGCCGGATTGTACATATCCAGTTCCGGGTCCAAGGGGAGCCCGCCGGTTTCCGGCACGGCGGGGTCAAGGCTGAACAGCGTCATAGCGCCGTTGCCCCAGTTGGAGTCGAGGAAAATCACCCCGTCCGCTGGCGTCAATTCCCCTATGTCGGAACATGGGATGAGCATGCCGTCCGTCTTGAATACCGCCACGCCATGTTCCGCGATGGCCTGATAGGCGCTCAGTGTCGTGCAGCCTCCGCTCCAGCTTAGCCCCACCGCCTTTTCGACGCCGGGATAGCGCTTCATATAGCTTACGGCGTCGCTTATGTCGCGGAAAAGCTCGTCCGGATTCGCCACTGCGTTCTGCCTGTCGGGCATGGCAAGCGTCAGGTATCCGCGCTTTGCCAGCTCCATGCCTTGCATCAGCGCCACGTAATTGGTCACAACGGCAACCGGGGAAACAGGGACGCCATCCGCTGGCTTGTACAGCGTTCCGACCCTCCTGTTTCCCAAATCGACCGTTTCATGCGCGGCGACATCGTGCGGGTTGCCCATTTCTTTCCTCTCCTGTCTTAAAATTAGTTCACTGCCACGTTTCAAAATGCAGGCGGCTGGCTTCCCAATGATCCGTTTCTGCCGTCTGAACCGTTTCTGCCGTCTGATCCGTTTCTGCTGTCTGCGCCTGCGCTGGATAGCCAAACGCAATAATAGAGTGCGGGATGACCGATTCGGGCAGGGCGAACAGTTTGCCGAGAGCCTCCACCCGGTCCATCTGCGGGTAAGTCCCCAGCCACACGCTGCCGATCCCCATGCTCCACGCCGCCAATACCATGTTCTGCGCCGCAATGGCCCCGTCGATAATCCAGTAGTCCTTGGCGCGCGCAAAGGCGCACCCCAAATCGCCGCAGACCAAAACCCCGGCATCGGCCCTGCGCAAAGGTTCGGCAGGCTTGCCGTTCGCGTCCGCCATCCGATTCAGCGTTTCTTTGCCGCGCGCGACCAAGAAAGCCCCGTCGCGCGCATTCACGCAGCTTGGGCCGCTCATGCCCGCCCGCAGGATCGTGTCGAGCGCTTCGTCGCTTATCGGCCTGTCCGCAAACTCCCGAACGCTTTTCCGGGAAAAAATCGTTTCCAATGCATTCATATCATAGCCCCCTTGTTATCATAGCCTCATCATAGCCTCCTTATCCCTCCCGAACCTCG
>JAISFK010000117.1 GCA_031263625.1 Clostridiales bacterium | reverse complement strand
CGCGCTTATTGCCGGCCATTCGCGGCTGAACGCCGCGCACAGGCGCAATGCCATGCTGTTTTAGCATGGGTTCAGTCTGCGTTTTGATGTACGCGGTCAACTCGGCCGGCGACATATTTTTATACTGACGAGCATTTGAATTTACCATAAACGCGAGTCAGTAATACTCGTTTCATCTGTCCGACCGCAAATTGCGGTCGGAATCCCAATCGAACACGAGTATAGTTTCCTCGTAAAGCGCTACACGGATTGCGTTTAGCTCTCTCTCAATCGGATTCGGGTTCTTCATCGTCCAACACCGCCCTTCCATGATTATAGTAGCATAAAAACAGCGCCGCGCGATAGCGCATGACGGCCAGTCGTATTTGAATTTTCTAAACGTTTTCTATAAACGCACCATAGACCATAGACCGGCCAAATCGGGCCAAATCAGAGCAAAGTTGCCAAAGTTGCCCTTGTATTTCAGCCAGCTTCCTTTTCTATGCCGACCTCGTTCCCGTAGCGCGCCGCTAATACAATTTTGGCCGCGCGCGGTCAATATGTCAAATTAGAGCAAATAAGTGAACAAACAAGTCATATACATATTGTGAATAGCGCGTTAAAATTTTGTTTGCAAGGTGTGCTTATTGTACGCCTAAACAATGGGCGGGCAAAATTTTGTCGCGCTTTCTGAACGCGGCAGAGCCGGCGCCCGCGCCCATGCCTGCGGCAGCGCCAGTTTTATGGCCGGCAAAAATACAAAACACATGGAGGAATTGACGTGAAGAAAACATTGGCAATCGCATTGTGCTTCCTGCTTGCGTTGGCCGCCGCATCCTGCGGCGGCCAGCCAGTCGCGCCCTCAGGCGCCACATCCGCCGCGCCCGGCACATCCGCCACCGCCGCATCCCAAGGGAGCGAGCCCTCCGCGGCCAATGTGGCGACCGCCAACGGCGAGCCCACGGAAACCAGCGAGAAATATTTCAAGTACTACGACGACCCCATCGATCTCACCACGCACATGGCATTTTCGTCCACATGGACATGGCACAGCGCGGACGACAACGAGAACAGCAACGGGCTCACGAGGTGGATAAAGGACCACACGAACATCAACTTCTCGTGCAGCTGGAACGCGCCCGACGACGCCACGAACACCCAGAAGCTCGATCTCGCCTTCGCCAGCAACACGCTGCCCGACGTGATTCAGGCCAGCTCGTCCCAGATCGCGAAATACGCGGCCGCCGGCAAGCTCGCGGACATGGGCGCGCTCATTGAGGCATACGGATCCCCTCTCCTCAAATACGCGATTCAGGAGGCCCAGGATTTGACCCAGGGCACTTTCTACCTGCCGTACTCATACGGCGGAACCGCCTACGCCCTGCCAATCATGTGCGACACGCTGGTATACTGGTGGCTTCCGTATGTGCGCGGCGATCTGCTGGACGAGCTCGGCATGGCGGTGCCCTCCACGCTCGACGAAATGGAGGCGGCTTTCGCGGCGTACAAGGAAAAGCACCCGGACGGCGTGGCTCTGGGCATGGACAACGAGCTAATCGGCCTGCGCACCGTTATGGCCGGCTACGAGGCATATCCCGGCTCCTGGGTCGAAAAGGGCGGTCAGGCCGTCTACGGCAGCATTCAGCCGGAGGTTCGCCAGGGCCTCGAGAGACTGGCGGACTGGTATCGAAAAGGCTATCTGGACCCCGAGTTCGTCACGAAGGACATGATGCAGCTCCTGGCCGACGCAGGCGAGGGCAAGGTGTTCTCCCTGTACACCGCCTGGAACGTCATCGGCGGCAATTTCCAGGACATGTGGGCCAACGTCGAAGGCTCGCGCCTGGAAGTGATGCCATTCCCGGCAGGCCCGGACGGCAAGTCCGGCATCGCCACCAAGGTCGCGTTCTCGCCGGCCAGGGCCGTCTCCGCCGCCTGCGAGCACCCCGAAGCCCTCGTCTATCTGCTCAACCAGTACTGGGACTCCTTTTACCGCAACAACCTGGAGCTCCGCCAAACCATGAAGGACAAGTACGGCTATGAGTTCCACTATCCCGTCACGGAGGTGCGCGAGGAGATCAACAAGGCCGAGCGCGAGGCCGATCCGGCCCTCCCCTCGTTCTATGACTACCCAGAGGAGCTGACGGGCTTCGGCTACTTCAACGACTACGTATCCCACTACAGCTGGCTCTATGGGCTGACCGGCGTCGTCATCAGCGTCGCCAACGACGACTTCGGCCAGGTCGCGCGCGGGGCCAAGGGCGAGATGCCGGCGGAGGACATGACCGTCAGCGCCAGGAGCACGTTCGAGGGATGGGGCTCCACGCCGCAGGGCGGGCAGATGCTGGCGACTTTCGCTGAGATCTACGATTACTGGGAGCCTCTGATGGGCGACAGCCAGATATTCCACGTGGACGCCTTCACGGGGCCGACCACTCCCGCCATGCTTGAGAGGCAGTCCTACCTCGACAAGCTGGAGGCAGAAACGTTTACGCGCATCATCATGGGCACCCAGCCAATCGAGGCGTTCGACAGCTTTGTAGGCGAGTGGCTGGCCAACGGCGGCGAGGACATAACGAGGGAAGTCAACGAATGGATTAGCTCGGCCAGCCCACTTTAGAACCATGAAAGGGAAAAGCTGAGATGCGGGCAAACACCTTGGACGCAAGGGCCGCCGCAAAAGGGGCCGCCGCAGGGAGGCGGCCCTCCGACTGGCGGCTGTACGCCATGCTGGCGGCGCCGGCGATCATTGTTTTTATTTTCAGCTATATACCCATCGGGGGCGTTCTGATCGCCTTTCAGAACTACAGCCCCGACAAGGGGGTATTGGGCTCGGAGTTTGTCGGCCTCAAGTGGTTCCGCGTGTTTTTTGCCATGCCGGACAGCGCGAGGATCGTGGCCAACACCGTCGCCATCGCTGTCGGCAAGATCGCGTGCAGCCAGCTGGCGAGCGTCGTTTTCGCGCTGCTGCTCAACGAGGTGCGCGGCGCCGCCTACAAGCGCTCCCTGCAAACCATAACGTACTTCCCGCACTTCCTGTCCTGGGTCATCATAGGCACCGTGTTCATCGACATGCTCTCCACGCGCGGGCTTGTCAACCAGATCCTCGGCGCCTTCGGGACGGCGCCGAAATTCTTTTTGGGGGATCCGCGCCTGTTCCAGCCCACGGCGGTTCTTCTGGAAACTTGGAAGGAGTTTGGCTGGGGGGCCATCATGTACCTGGCCGCTATCAGCAACATCAGCCCGGATCTGTACGAAGCCGCGACCATCGACGGGGCGGGGCGCCTCAAGCAGGCGCTCCACGTCACGCTACCTGGAATCCGCGGCATCGCCCTGATGCTGGCCGTGCTGGCACTTGGCGGCATCCTCAACGCCGGCTTCGAGCAGATCCTGGTGCTGTACAACCCATCCGTATATGAAACGGGCGACATCGTCGATACCTTTATTTACCGTTACGGCCTGCTGGACGCCCAATTTTCCATGTCCGCCGCCATCGGGCTGTTCAAGTCGCTGATCGGCCTCGCGCTGATGCTGGCGGCCAACTGGGCCGCCGCAAGGTTCTCGGACTACAGGGTTTTATGAGAGGGGGAGTGCGGCGAGATGAAAGACAATTCCATGAGCTCCAGAATCTTCGACGCGTTCAACTGCGCTTTTCTCGCGTTCCTGGCCCTGCTCTGCTTCATGCCCATGGTCCATGTCATGGCCCTGTCGCTTAGCGATTCGGTGTCCGCAAACACGAACGCGGTGCTGTTTTTGCCAAAGGGAGCCAATTTCGAGGCTTACAAAATGGTGTTCGGCAACCCCAAATTTCTGCGGGCTTTCGGCGTGTCCGTGTTTCGGACGGCGGTCGGCACGGGCGCCAACCTGCTTCTCACGATCCTGGCGGCATACCCGCTGTCCAAGGAGGCGAACCAGCTTAGGGGCCGGACCCTGATCGTCGGTTACTTCATCATTCCCATGATGATATCCGGCGGCCTTATACCCATGTTCATCCTGATCTCGAAAATTGGGCTGATGGACTCGATATGGGCCCTGATTTTGCCGGGCGCGTGCAATGTCGGCTATGTTATAATGATGATGAACTTTTTTCGCGGAATCAACAAGAGCTTGCTGGAGTCGGCGGTCATCGACGGCGCCAACGAATTTGTCATTTTGTTCCGCATCGTGCTGCCCATGTCGATGGCGTCCGTCGCCACCATCGCCCTGTTCTGCGTCGTGGCCCACTGGAACGAGTGGTTTGGAGGCACCATCTACCTGAACGCCCGCGACCTCTGGCCGTTGCAGACGCTGCTGAAGACCATGATGGTCCAGCTTGACCTAACCGGCATGAGGCCGGACGAAATCGCCCGGATCAAGCTCCTGTCCGACCGCTCCTTCCGGGCTGCCCAAGTGATGTTTGCAACAGTCCCCATATTGTTTGTCTACCCTTTCGCCCAAAAATACTTCATCAAGGGCGTTACGCTCGGATCGGTGAAGGAGTGACGCGGTTCGCGGCGACGGGGGCGACGCGGGGGCGACGCAGCTCCGGGCAAAAGGCGCGCAGGGCATGCGGGGCGCGCGTAGCCTGGGAGCGGAGAGGAGAAACCGCCTGCAATGAAGCGCGCAGCCAAGCCATTTCGCACCTCCATCGCCCGGACGCTGTTCGGCAGCTTCCTGCTGCTGGTCGTCCCCGTCCTGGCGCTTGGGATTGGACTCAACTACATCGGCATGCAGGCCACTCGCAGGGAGATCGAGCGCAACGACGCTACCTCCGTCAACCTGCTGGCAGAGCAGATCGCGGACAGGCTGAGCGGCATGGAGCAACGGGCTACGGCCATCCTGCTGGACGACGAGCTGACTCGCCTCGCCAACCCCGGCGCGGGCGGCTTTGACCTTTACGACTGCGTCCAGTTTTACAACAAGGTCAAGCTTTACTCCTATACCAGCTATGAGAGCTTCAGTCTGAACGTGGTCCTGCCGAGGCAGGGCTGGGTGCTGTCGTCGGAGAGGGGCATGAAGCACACGGAGGTCTGCCTGGCCCTCCCGCGAGCGGATTCGGGGAGGGTTGCCGGCCTGTGGGCCATACACCCGGACATCTGGGCTGGGGAGCGCGAGCGCTTCTCCCTCGCCATGGGCTGGACGGCAGAGGGGCAGAGCGGGCCCTATGCCGTGCTGGAGATGGATCAGGGCGAGATCCTCCGCAGCATATCCGAGTTCTTTTCCGGCGGCAACGCCCGCGCCGTGTTTCTGCTGGATCGCGAGCGCCGCCTGTACCAAAGCGGGGACGACGCTTTTTTTGCCGAGCCTTCGGCGACGGCCGGGATCCCCATGCCCTTTGAGCGCGCCGCGTGGCCCTACTCCACTGCGCTGGATGCGGGCGGCGTGTCGTACAGGGCTATTTTCGCGCCCGTGGGAGCGACGGGCAGCCTTATCGGCGTGGCTTTCGGCGACAGCGAAATTTTGGCCCCCATCGCGCTGAGCATACGCCTGCTCGCGCTGTTCCTGGCCCTCTCGCTGGCCGTGTGCGCCGTGTTCGTGCTGCTCTCGTACAGGCGAATCGTGTCCCCGGTCGCCACCCTGGCCGCAGCCATGAAGCGGGTCGGCGAGGGCGACTTCGCCGTCCGCGTGCGAGAGGAGCGCCACAGCGACATCGCGGACATGCTCCGGCAGTTCAACGTCATGGTGGAACGCATAGACAAGTCCATCCTCGCGGAATACCAGATGCAGCGGAGGCTGGACCGAATGCAAATCCGCTTCCTGCGGGCGCAGATCAACCCCCATTTTCTATACAACAGCCTGTTTTCCCTCTACAGCTTCATCGAGAGCGGCGACGACGAAACCGCCTCCAAGCTGGCCCTGTTCCTGGGGCAGTACTATCAGCAGGCCGCCCCCCTGGACGCCTTCGAGATCCCGCTGGAGCAGGAGATCCGCAACATATCGGCCTACGTGGACATCCATTCCCTTAGGTTCAGGGAGGATTTGAGGCTGGAGAGCGATCTGGCCGATGGCATGGGCGGGCTGCCCGTGCCGGTGCTGTCGCTCCAGACGCTGGTCGAAAACTCGATCACCCACGGCCTCCGGGGCAGGAAGCGCGGGCGGATCCGCGTCACGGCCCGCAAGCAGGGGGCTGCGGTCGCCCTCTCAGTCGAGGACGACGGCGCCGGCATGGATGAGGCCGCCATTCTGGCGCTGGCCGCGAAGCTGGAGAATCCCACCGACTCGGAGGACAGCCGGGGGCTGGAGAACGTGCTGCTGCGCTTCCGGTCTTTGTACGGGGATGGCGCGTCCATCCGCATACTCCCGCAGCGCGAGGGCTCCACGATAGCAATTATTTTCCCCGCGCCCGGCGAAGCGCGGGGCGGGGAGGTGGCGACAGGCGATGTACAATCTGCTGCTCGTGGATGACGAGGAATCCATCCTTGACGGGCTGTACAAGAATGTGGAGTGGGAAGACGCTGAAATGACCGGCGTGTTCAGAGCCGCCGACAGCGAGTCCGCCTTGCGCGTCATGGAAAGCAACCGAATTGACGTCATCGTGACAGACATCCGCATGCCCGGCCTGTCCGGCCTGGAGATGTCCGCCGTCGTGCGCGGGCGGTGGCCCATGACAAAAATCATCCTCCTGTCGGGCCACCGGGAGTTCGACTACGCGCGCAACGCCCTGGAAATCGGCGTGTTCGCTTACCACATCAAGCCGGTCAGCTACAGCGGGCTCCTGGATTCCGTGAGGAGGGCCGGCCAGGCGATCGGCGAGGAACTGAGGCAGGTGGGCGTGCTGCTGAAAGCCGAGGAGCGCGTGCGCGCGGCGTCGAGCCTGATCGCCGAGCGCCTGCTGACCAGGTGGATCGTCCACGGCATCCCCCTGTCGGGCGAAGATCTCGCGCTGGCCGGCAGCTGCGGCCTCCGCATCGCCCCGGAGGGGAGCGCGTTCATGGCCATGTTCCGCTTGGACGAAAAAGACGAAGACCACGGGGCCACGGTGGACTACACCACCATCTCGCTGTTTCTGTCCGACCTGATCGCCGGAATACTTGCGGACGACTGGCGCCCCGCCGTGTTTTCCGACAGGCCCGGCAGCTTCATTCTTCTTGTCGCGGGCGAGCCCGAACCGCTGCTCGGCGATATGCGCCGACGCTTCGAGAGCGCCGTTGACGCCATACAGGAATCTTTCCGCAAGACGCTCGGCTGGCTCTGCACAATCATATGGGGCCGCGTGGAGCCGTTGAGCCAGGCGGGAAAGAGCTATCAGGAGCTGGTGAAGCGGGAGAAAACGCAGCTCCTGATGGAGCCGGGCGCCCTGATCGGGCCGGGCAACGGGCGCTATGCCGCGCGCGCCAGCGGCAAGGCGGCGGGCGACGCGAATGCCGGCCTTGGCGGCGGCATGAGTGCCGGCGCGGGCGCAAACTCTGGCAGCGGCGCGAACGCAGGCGCGGACTCGGGCGCGAGCACAGACGCGAACGCAGGCGCGGGCTCGGGCGGCAGCAACAATGCGGCTTCGGACGCCGGCTCGGGCGGCGGGCTGAATATTGAAAGCCTGAGCGGCTACCCGGACATGAGAATCCTTGCGCAGTCCGGGCAACGGTAGCCGATGGAGGCGCGGATCCGTGCCGCCTTCGCCGAACTCGCCGAAAAAACGCCCGCCAGCGGTGAGTGCCTGCTGGAAATATATCACCTGGTCGTCGGCGCGCTCGTGTCGGACTCCCTGTCCAGGGGCGTCGGGCTGAGCGCGTGGAGCGACGGGATCGAGGGCTTTCTGCTCTCCTACGGCGGCATCAATTCTGCCAGAGAGCTGCAGGAAAAATGCCTGCGCGCCACGGGCCAATACTTTGACGCGCTGGCGAGGGCCGGCACTTTCAGGAAGTCCGCCCTGGTGGAAGAAATCATGGCATACGTAAGGGGCAATATTGCCTGCCGCCTGTCGGTTTCGGGCATAACGGAGCGCTTTTTCTACAACGCCAGCTACCTCACCCGCATATTCAAGAAAGAAACGGGCTATTCCATCGGCGACTACATCATCAAGCAACGCATGGAGCGAGCCAGGGAGCTGCTGGCGATACCGGGCAAAAAGGCCGGGGACGTGTGCCTAGAGGTTGGGTACGAGAGCTTTCCCCATTTCAGCCGGATTTTCAAGAAGTGGTACGGAGCCAGCCCCAAGCATTTTGCCCAGCCGGGCTGACGGGCCGCCGGCGAGGGGGCAGGCTGGCGCGGGCGAGGGGCAGGCTGGCGCGGGCGAACTGGCAGACAGGCGGCAGGCAGGGGGGTGCCGCGCCGCCAAAAAAATGTCAAAAGCGCGACAATTCCTGGAATGATAAAGGCATGTCCATCCGCGCCGAAACATGGTCTAATATAGGCGAAAGCGATTCTGGCACAACTATACTGACGAGCATTTGAATTTTCCATTAACGCGAGTCAGTAATACTCGTTTCCTCTGCCCGACCGCAAATTGCGGTCGGAATTTCCAATCGAACACGAGTATATTTTGAGGAGGCTTGCATATATATGAGAATCTGGAAAATTGCGCTGGTGGGCTGCGGCGACATCGCCGAGCACGTCTACATGCCGCAGATGCCCCGCAACAAAAGGGTGGAGGTGGTGGCCTGCTGCGACCTGAAGCCGGAGCGGACGGCTTTCTTTCAGGATGCATTTGGCATACCGCAGGCATACGCCAATGTGGACGATCTGCTGGGCGCGTGCGATTTCGACATCCTGATGGACGTGGCGTCCATCCCCGCCCACTACGAGATCAACATGAAAGCGCTGCGCGCCGGCAAGCACCTCTATTCCCAGAAGCCCGTGGGGCTGACGCCCGGCCAGGCCACCGAGATGATCGAGGCGGCCGCCAAGGCCGGCGTAAAATTCTCCGCCTCGCCCGTCCACATGCTGAGGGACGACATCCGCCTGGCCAAGAGCATGATCGCCGACGGGGCGATCGGCAAGGTGAGCCTCGTTCGCGCGGTGGCCGCCCACGGGGGGCCGGAGTATTTCCAGTACCGCGCAAACGACCCCAGCTGGTTCTACGAGCCGGGCGCGGGCGCGCTGTACGATCTGGGCGTCCACGCCCTGACCATGGCCACCGGCATTCTTGGGCCGGCCAAGGAGGCAACGTGCGTGGCGGCAGTCTCCGAGCCTTTGCGCACCGTCCGCTCCGGCCGCTTCGACGGCAAGCGGATCCAATCCGACCGGCTGTACGACAACTACAACATCCTGCTGGATTTTGGAAACGGCGCAATCGCCAACCTTGTCTGCGGCTTCTGCCTCAAGGGCCAGAAAGCCAGCTCCCTGGAGATTTACGGCGACCTTGGCGCCATCCACTTCGGCAACGACGGCCTGGAGGTATACTACGACGACCCGCAGCGGAAAATACGGGGCTGGATTAGGCCGGAGCCGCAATCCCGCCCTGCCGACGCCTTTTTCCACTGCATGTGCATAGGCGATCTCGTTGACGCCATCGAGCGCGACAGGCCGACCGGGCTGCCGCCCGAGCACGCCAGGCACGTGGTGGAGCTGATGTGCGAGATCGAGGCGTCGGCGAAGACGGGAACGCGGAGAGCCATATCCAGCGTGTTCTATACTGACGAGCATTTGAATTTACCATAAATAAACGCGAGTCAGTAATACTCGTTTCCTCTGTCCGACCGCAAATTGCGGTCGGAATTTCCAATCGAACACGAGTATAGCGCGGGCGGCCGCGCTGCCAAAAACTTGAAAGGGAACGGTTTAGTTGGCCATGGAGAACGGAAAATACAAAATTTGCGCAATCGGCTTCGCGCACACCCACATGCTACACAATTTGAAAACCTTCGCAGACTGCGCGCAGGACGCGTTTCTGGCGGCAGCGGCGGACACGAGGCCCCGCGTCCCGTCCTCGCTGGCCAGCCCGGCCAGCCGCCGCGGAGATCTGAAAGCCGCTGGCGAGTCGTTCGGCGTGGAGATCTGCGACGACTGGCGCGCGCTGCTGGAGAGGCACGGCGACATGGACGCCTGCCTAGTCTGCTGCGAGAACGCGGATCACCCAGACGTCGCGGAGGCGCTGCTGAGGCGGGGCGTCCATGCGGTTCTGGAAAAGCCTCTGGCCGCCGATCTGTCCGGGGCTCTGCGCATCGCGCGGGCCGCCAGGGCCGGCGGGGCGAGGGTGTTCGTCAACTGGCCCGCCACGTGGAGCCCCGCCATCCGCGAGTTGCAGAGGCTTGCAGGCCAGGGCGCCGTGGGCAGAATTTTCAAGCTGCACTACCGCAACAGCGAGTCCATGGGTGCGCTGGAGTACGGCCAGAACGCGACGGACGCCCAGAAGGGCGAGGAATGGTGGCATCAGAGCAGCGCCGGCGGCGGCGCCATGCTGGACTACTGCTGCTACGGCGCGTGCCTGTCCAGCTGGATCATGGGCGAGCCGCGGGCGGCCTACGGCATGAAGGGCAATTTCTGCTCCCAGTACGGCGACGCCGAGGACAACGCCGTCGTCACCGTTCGCTTTGACGGCGGCTTCGCCACGCTGGAAGGCTCATGGAGCACAGTGAATCCGGGAGGCATTGCAACCGGCCCCATCGTCTGGGGCAGCAAGGGCGTCATGGTGGCGGAGCGGGACGGCCGCGTCTATATCTACAGAACCCCGCACAAGCCGCAGCCGGACGAGATTGTCGAGCCGGAGCCGCTCCCGGCCGGACGGACGACCTTGGGGCAGGAGGTCGTCCACTGCCTGCGCGGCGGCGGCGCCCCCCATCCCACCATGGATCTTCCGCTGAACATCATGGCCATGTCAATTCTGGACGCCGGCGCACGATCGGCCGCGTCCGGCAGGCTGGAACTTGCAAACGGCGCTGCCTGGGGCATTGGGTAAAATTGGCCGGCCTGCCGTCGCGCCCAAAGCGGGAGCGGCAAAGCGGGCGACGGCAAAGCGGGCGACGGCGAACAATTTTATACTCGTAAAGCGCTACACGGATTGCGTTTAGCTCTCTCTCAATCGGATTCGGGTTCTTCATCGTCCAACACCGCCTTTCCATGATTATAGTAGCATAAAACAGCGCCGCGCGATAGCGCATAATGGCTACAATCAGGTGTCCTGCCTGACCCTCCCGCCTCTCGCCTGATCCCAAAAGCCCGGCCGTGCGCACCGGGCTTTTCGGCCATGCCGCGTCATGGATTTGCCGCAGGCCGCGTTTGCCCGCATTTGCCAACAGGCAGCCGGGCAACGCGATATTTGTATTCCCAGCTTGCGTGTGATAGCCTATTGCTTGGCAATAGGCTCGCTCGTCAGGGACAGCAACTACGCTTCGATGAACGTCGCAATCCGGGCCGGAATGTTCGCGCGCGGGCGCTGCACGAAGCATCACAAGGGCGAGGATATGCCGCACTGCATCTTTTCGGCGAGGAAAAGCGACGCATGACCTTACGCGAGATAGAAACGTATTGCCTGGCGAAGCCCGGCGCGTATCTGGACTGGCCGTTCGGCCCGGAGTTTTCGGTCGTGAAAGTGAAGGCGCCGTCGCAGGAGAA
>JAISFK010000108.1 GCA_031263625.1 Clostridiales bacterium | reverse complement strand
GCCGAGTTCGTGTTCGAGGCCGCCCGCGCCGCCATGCGCCATCTCAAATACGCGTATCCCGGCAATGTGGGTTAGCCTAAAGGCCGGGGCCGCAACTAGGGCGCAACTGGGGGGCGCAGCCGGGCCACAGCCGGGCAGGAAAAAACAGGAAAAACGCTTGACTTTTTCACCAAGATTTGATAGCATTTTTCACAACTGGATGGTTGCATCCCCACAGTTGGCCAGAGGCGGGGCGATGCCGCAGATGCCGCATAACATGTTGACAGCGAGTGATTTCAGGGCGACGCGCATTTGGGTACAAGATGTGCGCCGTCATTTTATATTTTATATTTTTAGTGCGGATTAGATTATGTTGGCAGTCATTATGGATTGTTTTGAGCGGGCGCAGTTTTCGGAAAAACGCGAAAGGCCGTTTGCCAGGCGGGCGCGCCGGTTGCTGGCCGCCGCGCTGGTCGCCGTGCTGGTCGCCGCAGCGCTAGGCTTGGCTGGCTGCGGGGGCGGCCAAGGCGGCGATGGCGCCGGCAAAACGCTTGGCGCGAGCGGCATAGGCGGCGCGGCCGTCGCGACGGGCGAGTTTGCGTCGCAGATGGGCGCGGCTGGCGCGAGCGCCGGGCAAGCCGGAGGCGCGGGGGAAGCGGGCGCGGCCGCGCCTGGCGCCATGCGGGAAAGTGCGGCCGGCGCGGCTGGTGCGGCTTTAGCGCTTGAAGCAGCTTCAGCGCTTGAAGCGACGGAAGCGGTTGACGCGGTCGGGGCCGTCGTGGCGGAGATCAACGGCGAACCCGTCCATTACGGCGAGCTTGAGATGTTCGCCGCCGAAGCCGCGCAGCTTGCCGACGCGCTCATGCTGGCCGAGCTTGAGCGCGCTGCCGCCGAAACATCTGCGCTGGCCGGGCGCCCAAAAGCCGCCTTTGCCGCCGAGCTGGCCGTGAAGGCGCTCGTGCCGTACAAAATCGCGCAGATAGAGCTAAAGTCGCGCGGCGAGCTGGAGGACATCTCGTTCAGCGCGTTCGTTAGCGAGTGGGAGGCCGAAAACAGGCGCAGGGACGAGAGCGCGCGCAAAGGCGAAGCCGTGTACGGCCCGATCAGGTACGAAAAGCGCGTCTATTACGACTATCTCCAGTCGGAGCGGCTTTCGCGGCTGAAAGAGCTGACGCGCGCGGAACCCGACGAGGCCGGGATGCGCCGCATTTACGAAGAGAACCCCGCGCTGTTCCACAATTTCGGCGAGACGGCCATGCGCTGCCTAACGTTGCCGCAGGATGTTTTCACGGAGACGGAGGCCAAGGCGCGGCTTTCGGAACTGAAGTCGGCGCTGGAGCGCGGCGCCGCATTCGACGAGGCGGCCGCAGCCGCCGGCATAGGCGACTACGCCTTTTTGAGGGTGTTTGACGCCGCTGCCATGCGCTCGCCGGACGTGGAGAGCTACCCTGAGGTCAGCGACGCGATATACGGCTTGCCGGTGGGAAGCGCCACAGGGCTTATCCGAAACGGCGATCTGGAATGGATCGTCCTCTACTGCGAGTCGCGCGGGGACGACGGGCGCAGAAGCTATGAGGAGTGCCGCGACGAGCTGGCGGGCATGTGGCAGGAGCAGGCGTTTGACGAGGCGTTTGAAAAAATGGCGCAATCGGCCCAGATTCAGATTTTTGACAGCGCGGCTGCGGATCTGTTTGGCGAAAGCGCCATAGTGTCGGAATAACAAGAACAATAGAACAACAGGAATAATAAGGGCAATAAGAATATTTGTTCTTATTATATAGAGATAATTGGGATGATAGGGATAATCGAAATAATTCGCGGAGAAAGGAAGGGAACAGGCATTATGGAGGGTTATGCGAAAACGGCAAAAGGAGCGGGGGGCAAGCCTGGCGGGCGTGAACAGCGCGCTCGGGGCGGGCCTGCGGGCGCGACGGGCTCGCGAGGCCAGCGAGGCGGGACTGCGGGCATGAGCGGGGCGCGGCGCGGCATGGCAAGGCGGATGCTCGCTATGCTGCTGTGCTTCGCCGCCATATGCGCGGCGAGCCTGCCGGCAGGCGCGGCCGGCGCCAATCAGGTTCGCAACGGCGAGATGGTGGAGCTCACGAACGGCGCGCTGACGTATTGGAGCCCGCGCTACGTATCCGGCTGCGACGACAACACAATCGCGCAGTCCACGTCCAACAGTCTGTCGATAGGCGGCAGAAGGCTCGCGAGGCTCAGCGGGCACGGCAACCAGTATGCCGTGATACGCTCGAACTCTGCCAGCGTCGTGCCGTTCGAGGCGGCGATGGAGCAGCTGATCCTGCTGCCAAACGGCACGTACACGCTGAGCGCGTATGTCGCCTCGCTGATCACGGAGGCGGACATTGGGCAGGGCGCTTACGCGAAAGCCGCCGTCTACGCCAACGACGGCGCCGAGGCGGTCGAATTGCAGATAGACCCGACGACGGCTCAGCAGGCGCCGTGGGTTCGGATCGAGATACCCGGCATCACCGTGACGAATGGCAAGTGCCGCATAAGCTTTGCCATAAAATCCGTGGCGTCCGGCACGAACGCGCAGGCTGGCAGGGCGCTGGCCGTGGACGCGGTTGAAATCGCGGCTCAGGGCGCCGCGGTGGTTGGCGGCGCCATAACGAAGCCGGACGGATCTGCCGCGCCGTATTCAAAAGTGGAGGCGTTCAAGGGCGGCGCGCCGGTGGCGTCGGCGTCCACGGGCAGCACGGACGGGGCGTACAGCGGCCTGTCTGTCCCGGTTGGCGCGGGCTACGAGTTCCGCGCGACGAATTCCGCGTTTGAGCCTGTCATTCTGGCCAATGTGGATGTAGCGTCGGAGGATCCGCTCACGCTCGACTTCCAGTTCGCGGAAGCATCGCAAGACGCCGGCTACGAGTATGGCTACGCGGGCGGCGGCTATGGCGCCGAAGGCGGCGCGTACTACTTTGACGCCGCAGGGGGCGACGACGCCAACGATGGGCGAACGCCCGAGACGGCGTGGCGGACGGTGGCGAAATTTAACGCGACGGAGTTCCAGCCCGGCGACACCGTCCTTTTCAGCGCCGGAGGCGTCTGGACGGGCGCGGCGCTGATTCCCAGAGGCAACGGCGAGGAGGGGCGGCCGATTGTCGTCGGGAAGTATGGCGACGCTGGGAGCCTGCCCGCCTTCCACCGCAACTATATACCCGGCACCCCGCTGGAGAGCATGTCAAACAATAATACAGGCGCGACGCTGCAAATCAGCGGCGTCAGCTATTGGGAGTTCAACGATCTCGAAATAACGAACTATGGCGTGTACAATGCGGACAACGCGCACTCGGCGCAGGCCGGCCGCGCAGGCGTGTCGATTGTGTCCATGACCGCGCAGCCGGACGCCACGATGCGCGGCATCCGGCTCAACGGCCTGTACATTCACGACGTGAACGGCGCGAACCCCAAGAGCGGAGGCGGCTACAACAGCGCGAGCGGCGTTGGCATAAGCTGGTCCGCCAACGGGCAGTCGCGCATTGACGGGCTCGTGATCGAAAACTGCCTTTTGAAGAACATCATGCGCAACGGCATAACGGGCGGCGGCTACGACGGCGGCGGAAGGCCGTGGGGGCACAATTCGTGGGACGCGCAGGGGCCTAACGCGCCGCTGAGGCATCTGAACGTGGCCGTCAGGAACAACGTGCTGGACACGATTGCGGGCGACGGCATACTCGTCGGCGGCACGTTGCTGGCCGTCGTGGAGCGCAACCTTGTGACCAGGGCGTGCAACGATCCGAGGCCGTACCCGTCGCTGAGCGGAAACGCGACGTCGAACCTCTCGGCCGCAGTGTGGCCGTTTGACGCTGACGGCACGGTCTTCCAGTACAACGAGGTGTGCTACACGCGGGTTCCAAGGGGCACGGAGGTCGCGGACGGCGAGGCGTTCGACTCCGACTACTACTGCACGAATTCCCTGTACCAGTACAACTACACGCATGACAACGAGGGCGGCTTCTTCATGGTGTGCGGCCCGGAATACTCATACACGGACGGCTCGGTGGTTCGCTACAATATCAGCGAGAACGACGGCTCGATATACGGCAAGCGGACGATCTTCGAGATTGGCGGCGGCGGCGGCGTCAACCGCACGAACATTTACAACAACACGATTTACGTGGGGCCGGGGCACTCGGTGTTTTCGGTCATGCGCGGCGAGCCGTGGGACGGCAAGCCCAAGGGCACGGT
The DNA here is from genome assembly GCA_031263625.1 of Clostridiales bacterium. GTDB lineage: Bacteria > Bacillota > Clostridia > WRLR01 > WRLR01 > JAISFK01. The sequence goes on along the minus strand of JAISFK010000108.1, from coordinate 14,292 downwards.
ATTTGCGAACAATATCTTTTTTATCGACGGCGATGTCGCGGAGTTTGGCTGGGCGGGGGATCCGCGGGACAAGGGGCTGGCCTCGGTGGCGTCGTATGACAGCAACCTCTATTATGGCAGGCTGTTTGACACGGCCAAGGATGTGCCGGACGACCCTCATGCCGTGTTCGGGGATCCGGCGCTCGTGCGGCCCGGCGGCGCGGGAGACGGCTACGGGAACGCGGTCGCGTACAAGCTGTCCGCGGGCTCGGCCGCTATAGGCGCCGGCGCGAGCGTTGACATTGCCGCGCTCGGGCAGCGGCTCGCCGAGGACTTGTATAGCCCCGGCAACAGCTCGTCGCGCGTCAACAAGGCCGAGTATTTCCATATCGTGGGGCCGGATTTTGAGTGGAAGGACGTGAACGGCGGGCTGGACTTTTTCGGCAACGCGCTGCCGGCCGACAGCCCAATCGACATTGGCGCGCACCAGTTCTCAAGCGAGTCGAATGGCGCGGGGAACAGCATAGCGATAAGCGTCAGCGAAACGGGCGTAGTTACTGCGGAGGCCAAATACGCTCCCGGAGAGGGGCAGCCGGAGAGCGTGACGCTGATACTGGCGCTTTACGACGCGGGCAGAAAGCTCGTCGCCATAAGCACGGCGGGCGCGGCGGCGCCGCCTTACGGTTTGAGCGCCAGCCTTGGCAGAGGCGCGGCGACATATGCCGAAGCGTTTTTGTGGGATAGCGACTCGTATGTGCCCGCGATGCCGTCAGAAAGGCTGGAACTGCCGCCTTCTTGAGCGTGGCGGCACAGGAGGCGCGCGTTCAGGCGCGCTTGCCGTGCGCTGGTCTTGTGCCATGGCGGGTGCGCCGCGTCGAGCGGTGCGCCCGCCATGGCGGCAGGGCGTGGCGCGGGATTGGCAAAAAGGGGGGTGGCTCATTAGCCGCCCCCCCTTTTTGCGCTTTTCAGATTTGCGTCCATCGCCGTACTCGCATTTCAACTTTCTCGCACCGTCGGTGCGAGTTTTGCGTTTTGCCCAGAGTATTTGGTTAGTACTTTTCAACTTTGCGCATAGCATTGGCTGGCCGCGCGGCCGGGCAGGCGCGCGGCACTTTTCAGAACCTGTTCCGGCGCGAGAACTCGCCCCGGATTTTGCCGCGCCGGAAACTCGCCGTCAAAATCAGAACTATACAAAATGGCGGGAAACATGTAGTATGTGCTCATGAATTGTGGGCGAAATACGCATTAAGCGACACGCGGCGCGCAATGTGCAACACGCGAAGCGCGAGAGGCGAGGGGCGACGCGCAATACAACACGCAATGCACGGCGCACGAAGCGCGAGGGGCGACACGCGAAGCGCGATACACGGACACGCGATGCACAACAGTCGAAGCGCACGGGGCGAGAGGCGAGAGGCGAGAGGCGAGGGGCGAATATTTTGGGAAGCGTTGTAAAAAGGGCAAAATCGAATTTTTTCATCTATCTGCTGATATTGCCCGGCCTGCTGTTTTTGATCATTTTTTCGTACATCCCCATGCTCGCGCACGTGATCGCGTTCAAGAGCTTCAAGCCGGCGCTGGGGATCCTGGGCAGCCCCTGGGTCGGGCTGGACAACTTCCGCTTCTTTTTTCGGGGGAGCAACTGGCTGCGGGTCACGTTCAACACGCTGTTCCTGAACGCGCTGTTCATCGGCTTCGGCCTCTCGCTGGCCGTGGCCGTGTCCCTGGCGCTCAACGAGATAAGGCGGCGGCTCTATAAAAAGCTGATGCAGTCCATCGTGTTCATGCCCTACTTCGTTTCATGGATGGTCGTCAGCTTTGTCATCTTCGCGATGTTCAACGCCTCGGAGGGCCTTATGAACCGCTTTCTGGCGGGCCTGGGCCGCGAGGCGGTCTCGTGGTACGCCAGCCCGCAGTATTGGCCGGCGATCCTGACATTCACGAGCGTGTGGAAGAGCGCGGGCTACAATTCCGTGATCATCCTGGCGGCGATCACGGGCATATCCGGCGAATTTTACGAGAGCGCCGAGATCGACGGGGCCACGCGGTTCCAGCAGCTGCGCCTGATCACGCTGCCCTTGATCAAGCCCACGGTCATCATTTTGGTGCTGCTGGCCATCGGGAAGATATTTTTCGGCGATTTTGGCATGATTTACGGCATCGTCGGCAACAACACGCTGCTCATGCCGACGACCGACGTCATCGACACGTTTTCCTACCGGTCGCTCCTGCAAAACAACAATTTCGGGATGTCGTCGGCGGTTGCGTTCTACCAGTCGGTCATGGGGCTGATCACAATTTTGGCGTTCAACGCCGTCATCCGCCGGGTGGAAAAGGGCGCGGAGCTGTTTTAAATGCCATTGGCACTGTTGCGCCAAAAAAAGCGCCGCAGATGAAAGCGCCGCAGATGGGAAGGGGAAGGGGAGGGGGAATGGGCATGACTGCGCAAAAAGCCGCGCGGGCGCCGCGCGCCAGGGCCTCGGACACCGTGTTTGCCGCGCTGGTGCACGGCTTTGTCACGCTGTTCGCGCTGTTCTGCCTCATCCCGTTCTGGCTCATGGTGATCAACTCCTTCGCCACGGAGGCCAGCATCCTGAGAAACGGGTTTTCGCTGTGGCCGGAGGATTTCAGCCTCTACGCCTACCAGTTCCTGTTCCGGAACACGCGGGTCATGAGCCACTACGGCGTGTCCGTCGCGGTGACGCTCGCCGGCACCGTCATGGCGGTCGCGATCACGTCCATGTTCGCCTACGGGATCACGAGCAAAAAGCTGAAGCGCGGCAGCGCGCTGTCGTTCATGACGTACTTCACCATGCTTTTCGGCTCCGGCATCGTGGGCTTTTACCTTCTCGTCGTCAACTGGCTCCATTTGAAGGACAATATATTCGCCATGATCCTGCCCTACCTGATGAACCCGTTTTACGTGTTCGTGCTGGTATCCTTCTTTCGGACGCTGCCGGACGAGCTGGCCGAGGCCGCGCTGATCGACGGCGCCAACGACGCCCGCATATTTTTCCAGATCATCCTGCCGCTGTCCAAGCCGGCGATCACGACGGTGACGCTGTTTTTCGCGCTGCAGTACTGGAACGACTACTATCTGGCGCTTTTGTTCGTGGACGACTACAAGCTGTACCCGCTGCAGATGATGATCCGCACGCTGATTTCAAACATGAACGCCCAGCAGTTTATCCAGGGTTCGAGGACGAACTACGCCATTCAGGTGCCGACCTACGGAATCCAGCTCGCCACCGTGTGCGTGACGATCGGCCCGATCCTGCTGCTGTACCCGTTCCTGCAAAAGCACTTCGTAAAGGGGTTGACAATAGGGGCAGTCAAAGGCTGACAAAGCCATAAATTTTACAGGGAGGTTCCATTATGAGAGGCAATGCGGCAAAAGGCACTATGGCAGGGGGCGGCGCGGCGAGAAGCGCTATGGCGGAGGAGAGCGCGGCAAAGATCGCCGCGACGGGAGGCCGCGCAACGAGGGTTGGCGCAACGGCGGGCGCCGCAGCAGGAAGCGGCGCGGCAGGGGGCAGCGCGGCGAGAAGCGGGGTAGCAAGGGGCGGCGCGGCAAAGAGAGGCGCAGAAAGAGGCGTTGCTGGCGCGGCAAAGAGAGGCGCAGGCAGATCGGCAGAAAGAGGCGCTGCCTGCGCGGCAAGAAGCGGGGTGGCAAAGGCCGGCGCGGCAAGGAGGGGCGCGGCCTGCGCGGCGCTGCTTGCGCTGGCCCTCGCCGCATCTGGCCTGACGGCGGGCTGCGGCAACGGCGCCGGCGGCGGAGGCGCCACCGCGGCCACGGCCGCAACCGCTGCGGCGGGCACGGCGGCGCCCGCCGCGGAAGCCAGCGCCGCGACTGCGGCAGCGGCGGCAAAGCCGGACAAGGTCGAGATCAAGATCTACGCGCCCGGCGACAGGCCGGTGGACATGGACAAGGTGCTGGACGCGATCGAGGCCGCGTGCCCCGACGACATCAACGTAAAGCCCAACCTCGTGTTCATCCCCTGGGGCGACCTCGCCGACAAGACCCAGCTGGCGCTGACCTCAGGCGAGGACATCGACTTCATCTTCGACGCGCCGTGGCTGCACATGGACCAGATGATATCGCAGGGCATGTACAAGGTTTTGGACGAATACATAGACCGGCACGGCCAGAACCTGATCGCCACCAGGGGCGACACCATGTGGGACGCCAACAAGTGGGACGGCCACGTGTACGGCATCTGCTTCGGCGACACATACGGCGGCGGCTCCAGAACCTACTACCTCCGCAAGGATCTGCGCGAGGCGCTGGGCATAGGCCCCATCGAGAGCCATGAGGACGTGGTCGCCTTCCTGTACGCCGTGCGCGACAACATGCCCGACGTCATCCCGTACTCCATGGACAAGGGCGCCCTGGACAACAACTGGTCCAGCTTTTACGTCGAGCAGCAGTTTGAGCGCACGGGCGTCGGCCACGGCTTCGGCGCCGCTGGCAGCGGCTATCTGATCTATACCGTCGGGCCTGACAGCACTGAGCTGAAGAACATCCTCGACGAGCCAAACGACGTGATCGTCGGCGCGTGGCGCGAGGCGCGGCAGCTTTATCTGGACAAGGTGATCAACCCGGACATCCTGGCCGACAACCGCACGGGCGAGGCCCAGTTCGTTTCCGGCAAGATCGCGAGCTATGTCAGCAACTCCGGCGCCGTTTCGCCAGACATGATCGACGATCTGCGCAAGAACGTGCCGGACGGCGACATCGAGACTTTTACCGAATTTAGCTACAAGCCCGGCATAGAGGCGTCCGACTTCAAGGTGTACAATTTCCAGTGCGCGCCCAAGAACGCGAAAAACACCGAGCGCGCGGTCGCGTTCCTGGACTGGGCCAATTCGTCGCAGGAGATCTACGACCTGTTCGCCTACGGCATCGAGGGCGAGAACTGGACGGCCGTGGGCGACAAGCAGTACACGCCGCTGGAGGGCTACGGCTACTTCCCGTATGTCTGGGTCATGAACCCCGCCCAGCAGCGCTACGACGCGCGCTACACGCAAAAAGACATGGACGCGCTGATGTACGTCACGAAGCCGGAAAACTTTGTGAAGTCCGTCAGGTCCGGGTTCAGCTTCAACTCCGAAACCCTGGCCACGGAGATGGCGATTGTGAGCGAGGTCGAAACCAAGTACATGCCCGCGCTTGGGCACGGCGTGCTGGATCCCGACGAAACCCTCGCGAAGATCCGCGACGAGGCATACGAGGCGATAGTGAAGATTCAGGGCGAGATTCAAAGGCAGGTGGACGAGTTCGTCTCGGCCAACCCGCAGTAGGGCGCGCAGGCGGGCAGAGGCTGGCGCGCGCCCGCGCCTTCGCGGCGCGCACGGACGCCTGAGAAAAGGGCAGGCGCAGAGAAGCGCGGGGCAGAAGGGCAGGCGCAGGGAAGCGAGCGGCCGGCGGCATAGCGCGGCGGGCGAATAGTGAGCGGCGCACGGCGCGGCGGCGGGGCTGTTTCGGCGACGGGCCTCGCCGCCCGCGCTGGCTTCGGCGACGGGCCTCGCCGTCCCCGCCGGCTTCTCCGCGCACCGGCTTCTCCGCGCGCCGGCCACGCGGGCGACCCACATGCCGCCGGGCTTTAGCGGCGCTAGTGGTCGCCCCCGCCCCCGCCCCCGCCGCCATCCGCATCCGCGCCCCCGCTCCCGTTGCCGCGGGCGTTTTTGCGGTACTGCACGGGCGTGGCCCCGGTCGCCCTTTTGAAAGCCGTGAAGAAGTGGCTCTTGCTCAAAAAGCCCGTCTGCTCCACGATGTCGCTCACGGGCAGCTCCGTGGTTTTCAGCAGGTCGCAGACCTTTTCGAGGCGCTTCGCCAGAATGTAGTCCGATATGCTGGTGTCAAAAGTCCGCTTGAATATCTCGCGGACATAGCGCACGGAGAACGACACGTGCTCCGCCACGTCGTCCACGCACAGCATGGGGTTGTGCAGGTTGTTGGCGACGTACTCCGCGATCTCCAGCGCCTTCTCCGCCTGCCTGCCGTTCCTGCGGCTGCGCGCGATGCTTTCGGATATGGCGCCCATCTCCGCCTTAATCCACGCGGCGGCGGCGCTTACGGAGTCGAACGACTCCAGCCGGCTCTGTATGCCCGTGAAATCGCTGAAAGAGGCGTAGCGGCTGAACGCCTTGAAGATCATGTAGGCGTAGAGCGTCAGGCAGAGCTTGCAGTTCGTGTAGCTCATCGTCCGCAGCTGGGCGATCAGCAGGTCGAAGCTCGCCAGCGCCTTGTCCAGGTTGTCGAGGCGCAGCTCCTGGACGATCTCGTCCAGGCAGTCGTCGTTCGGCACGCTGCTCGCGGTGCGCGCGTATTCCTCGAAATCGCTGTCGCAGTATATCTTTTCCGCGCCCCATATGAATTTCAGCATGCTCATTTCGTAGACGGAGGCGTAGGAGCATTTCCGCTCGCCGCCCCGGTCGCGGAACAGGCTCATGGACACCGCCAGGCCGGAGCCCAGAATCTCCCGCGCCCTGGCGGCGACTGTCGAGAGGGCGGACTTCAGGGCGGCCTCGTCGCCGCTGCCGTCCCCGATCAGCACGGTGACGCTGTCCGCGCCCATGTCCACGCACTCCGCGGCGCGCCCGGTTTCGGACAGAACCTCCTGCGCCATCGCGTCGATGGAGCGCTTCACCTGCCGCGCCGCGACAAAGTCATGCTTGCCGCTGAACTGCTGGTAGGATTCGATGCGAAGGACGGCCAGGTAGATCCTGTCCTTGCGCAGCAGGTCCGTTTCGGCCTGCAAGTACTCCGCGGCGGCGGGGTTCATCCGGCCGCACAGCACCCACTGCTTCAGATAGTCCTCCTTGATCATGTCCTTGCGGGCGCCCATGGAGTCGATCAGCACCCGCACCCTGCCGTCCAGAAACTCTATGCCGCGCTCGATGACGTCGTATTCCCGCAGCGCCCTGGGGTCGCCCTGCGCCTGCGGCGGCAGCTCGCGCCCGACAAGCGTTTCGACCTTGTCCGCCAGCCTGCCGAGGGGCCTCAGCGTCCGGCGGGAATACCAGTAGAGCAGCAGGAGCAGCGCGCACAGCAGCCCTAGGAAGGAGATCAGCAGAATGTTGCGGAACTGGCTGATCTGGCGGTTGATGTCGTTGAAATGCGTCAGCCGGAACACCGTCCAGCCCTGGCTGCCCACTGTGCCGTAATGCACGAGCCACTTCTGGCCCGCGAAGCGCAGCTCCATGCTGCCGTCCGCGCCCGCGCCCCTGCTCTCCGCAAGGAGCTGCAGCAGCCCGTCGTCTTCGCCGTCGTCGAACGGGAACCAGTCGCCGGCCAGCAGCAGCGCGCGGACGCTGCCGCCCGCGTCGCCGTCAGCCAGGAAGCGCTCCTGGAACAGCTGCAGGTTCAGCGTCAGCACGATATAGCCGTTGTAGGCCACGCGCGCCGGGGTCGATGGGATCTTCATGGCGAAATAGGCCCGGCCGCCGGCCTCGAAGCAGTCGAAATCCAGCGAGGGGCGGCTTTCCGCGAAATACGCGAGCGCCTCCTGATCCGCGAAGGTTTCAAAGCTGCGCAGGCCGTAGCGCGTTTCGTATATGAGTCGCTCCCGCATGTTGAACAGGTACACGTTGTCTATGAACGCCTCCGTGGAGATGAACTTCGTGAGCTTGTTTGTGGCGCTGACATAGGCGACAGGGTCGTCCGCGCCGCCGTTTGAGAGCCATTTGTGGATGTCCGGGTCGGCGTACATGTTGATCGCGGTGTTCTTGAGCCGCCCGACCAGCGTGTCGATGTCCGTGACGGTGTGCCGTATCTCGCGCTGGCTGATCTTTGAGATCTCGTCGATGGCGTAGCTGGAAAACCGGTTTGAGAGAAAGACGCAAAAAGCGGCCGTGACGCAGAGCGACGCGACAATCACGAGCAGGAGCAGGCGGACGTATGTCTGCTTCTTGATAAATTTGATAAAGTAGTAGAGCCGCACAGTTGCTGCCGCGGCTACAGCCCGGCTTCTGCGGCGCAGGCGCGCAGGAATGCCAGGCTTTTCGGCGCGTCCTCGCCAATGGCTGGCGACGAGCCCTCGATGCTCACGCGCCCGCTGTACGCTATCGCGCCCAGCGCCGCGAAGAACTCGCCGTATATGTCCTCGCCGCCCGACAGGGGGTATGTCCGGCCCTCGCCCCTGGCTATGTGCGCGTGCAGCAGCGCGCCGCCGCAGGGCAGCAGGCTGGACATGGGCTCGCGCTCGACGCGCATGTGGTAAAAGTCGGCGAGCAGGCCCACGCTGTCCATGCCGATCTCCCGCGCCATGCGCAGGCCGTCGCTCACGCTGTTTATCTGGTTTGTCTCGCCCGCGTTCAGCGGCTCTATGGCGATCAAAACGCCGTTCTCCCGCGCTATCTCGCCCGCGAGCGCGATGGCGTCGCGGAGCTGCGAGCGGGCCGCCGCGGCGTCGAACCCCGCCGGCGCCCTGCGGGACGCCCCGCTGCCGAACACGAGGCATTTGGCGCCGATCTGCGCGGCGCGCCCCACGGCATCCCGGAGATAGCTCTCGGCCGCCCCCGGATCCGCGTCCGGGCCGACGAGGGCGATCCGCCCCGGAAAGAGCACGTTGCACGCCTCGGCCTTGATCCGGCTGCCGTCCAGGATGCGCCTGGCCTCGCCCAGCGCCCCCGCGTCCATGTCCATCAGCGAAACGACGGCCGGCTCTATGTAGTCGAAGCCCATTTCGTCAAACTGCCGCAGCTGGCCGATGGGTGCGCATATGCCTATTTTCATCGATATCGGTTCCTTTCGTTATTTCGATTATGTCATATACCGCCCGCGCGCCAAATTCAAGGCGCCGTGCTCTTTTTGGGCGCGAACAGGGACGACATGCCGGCGCCCTCCAGCTCAAGCAGCCTCGCCTTCGTCCCGATGCCCCCGGCGTAGCCCGTCAGGCTCCCGTCTGCCCCCACGACCCGGTGGCATGGGATGACGATGGATATGGGGTTGTGCCCGACCGCCCCGCCCACCGCACGGCTCGCCATGCTCGCCCTGCCCATCCTCGCGGCCGCCTTTTGGGCGATGCTGGCGTAGGAGGCGACTTCGCCGTAGGGGATCTCGCGCAGGAGCTGCCATACCGTCTGGCGAAACTCGCTGCCGATCGGGGCCAGCGCCAATTCGGAAATAGCGGGCTTTTCGCCCGCAAAGTACCTGCCCAGCCACATTTTCGCGGCGGCGAGCACGGGCGCCCCGCTGTCCTCCGCCATGGATCCGGCTATCGCGCCGCCGTGGTATTTTTGCCCCTCGATCCACAGGCCGACGAGGCTGCAGCCGCCGCCGTCGCACGCAAGCGTGAGCGTCCCCACGGGCGACGGGCATGTCGTAAAATAGTGCATGCAGGCCCTCCTTATCTTTGCATCTTGCCATCTTGCTATTTCATTATCTTGCCATCTTGCCGTTTTGCCATCTTGCCATCTTGCCATCTTGCCATCTTGCTATCTTGCTATTTCATTATTCCATTATACCAGTTTTTGCGCCGGAACGCGAAAAGGCGGCAGACTGCCCAAGCCTGCCGCCATTTTGGCCTTTTTGGCGCGCCCCTTTCGGCGCCGCGCCTTCAAGCGCCGCCCATTTCGGCGCCGCCCATTTCAGTGCCGCCGTTTTGCCTATTCCTCTATGTCGTAGGCGTTTTTCATTCGCTTTGACAGCTGCTTGTACATCATGTCGGCCAGGCCGAAGGAGCCGTTTTTGGCAATCTCCTTCATGAGCGCGTCGTCCTGCCACTGCTCGAAGGTTTCGCGCCCTGGGTCGGCCTCCGTGAGGTCGGAGCGCTGGACGGTCGCCTTCATCTGCTTGTACATGATGCCGAGCATCAGCTCCTCGAACTGAACGCACGCGTCTTTCAGCTCCTCGTCGTCCTGGGAGGTCATGGCGAGCTTCAGCTTTGCCTCAAAGCTGTCCGTTTCGGCCTTGTTTATGCTGTCCTGGGCCGCGCTGACCGCCTGCCCGCTCTGGCCGGACAGCCCGGCTGCGGCCGAGGCGCCCGAAAGCCCTGCCGCGCCGCCCAGCCCCGATATTCCGTTCGCGTAGTCGCCCGCCATGCGATTCTCCTCCATCCGGCCGGAGCCTGTCGGCCCGCCCGCCCATTATATACTGATATATCACAGTCTCCCGGCCGCCGCATCCGCGAGCTTGCGCACCGAACTCGCCCAGCGCGCCCGCCGGCGCTTAGCGTTTAATGCCGTCCAGCGCGCCCGCCGGCGCTTAGCGCTTGAGGCTGTTGGCGATGCCCAGCATGTCGTCGGACGTGGTGATGCACTTGGAGTTGGTTTCGTATGCCCGCTGCGCCACGATCAGGTTCACCATTTCGTCCGCTATGTTGACGTTGGACATCTCGACATAGCCCTGCCGCAGCTGGCTGGGGCGCCCGTACTCGGCGTCCGGCTGCGGCTCGCCCGACGCCGACGTCGTGACGAAGAAGTTGTCGCCGATCGCCTCGAGCCCGTCCCTGTTCTGGAATTTCACGAGCTGTATGCGGTAGCCGAGGTACTCGTTTTCGCCCGCGTCGTTCGTGTACGACAGCTCGCCGTTTGTGCCGATGATCAGGCGCGGCGCGTCGATGTTGACGTATATCTCGTTGCCGCCGTCGTCGAGCACGGGCAGGCCGTCGGAGGTGGTCAGCATCATGCCGTTGTCGGTCAGCGAGAGCTTGAAGCTGCCGTCGCGCGTGTAGTGCTGGGTGCCCTCGTTGTCCGCGCGGATCACGAAAAAGGCGTCGCCCTGTATGGCCACGTCCAGATAGTTGTCCGTGCGCTCGAAGCTGCCCGTGCGGAACAGCTTTGTCGTCGCGGCGGGCAGCACGCCGTGCCCGACCTGGAGGTTGACCGGCCTGTTCTCGTCCTCCATCACGTAGGCCCTGCGCGTCGTTTCGTACAGCAGGTCGTGAAACTCCACGCGGTTTCTCTTATAGCCGACGGTGTTCACGTTCGCGATGTTGTTCGCCACCACGTCCACGTTGTACAGCTGCGCCTTCATGCCGGACGCCGCCGTCCAGAGCGATCTCATCATAGCTGTTGACCAATCCCTTTCAAAGTAATGAAGCGGGAGCGGGGCCGCGCCTGCGTCGGAACCACCCTGCCGTGCGCCGCGCCTTATGCCGCCTGCGCCCGCCAAGCGCTGCAAGCCTTGTCGTGCGCCGCCGCGCGCCGGCCTTTGCCCAGCGCTACACCCTGCCCACCTCGTTGCACGCCTTGTCCAGCGTGCCGTCTATGAAAAGCACCATTTTCTGGTTTGCCTCGTATGCCCGCATGACCGTGATCATCTCAACCATCTCGGACACGACGCTCACGTTCGACTGCTCCAGGTATCCCTGCCTCAGGGCGCCGTCAAACGGGCGCTCCACCGCGCCGTCCGTGGCCTCCAGCAGGTTGCCGCCGACTTTGCGCAACGCGTGCGGGTCCTCGAACGACGTTATCCTGAGCCTGCCGACGACGGCGTTGTCCTGAATGACCTCGCCGCCGGCCGTCACGATGAAGTCCTCGCCCGCCAGCGTGATATAGCCGCCCTCGCCCAGCACGGCGTCGCCCTGCTGCGTGCGCAGCACCTGGTCGGGGCCGATGACGAACGAGCCGTCGCGCGTGTAGCGCGCGCCCGCCTCGCCGGTTGCCGGGTTCGCGTATTCTATCGTGAAAAACGAGCGCGCGCGCGAGGCGCTCTCGTCGCCCTCGAAATCGTCGATGGCGATGTCGAGCGTCTTTTCGGTCCACTCGGTCGCCCCAGGGCTGAAATACACGAAATTCTGGTCTATGTCCGCGCTCAGCTCGGCAATGCCGACGTTCGCGGACGGGTTGAGCAGGCTGCGGGTGTCGTATATGCGCTTGACCATGAGCTCCGGAAACGAGCCGAGCGAGGCCGTCTCCTTTTTATAGCCGTGCGTGTTGACGTTCGCGAGGTTGTTGGCGATCACGTCCATCTTCCTCGTGTTGGCGAGCATGTTCCATCCGTTTGTGTATAAGCCTCTGACCATAGCAAATTCTCCCTTTGCCCCATATATCGGCAAATTGCGCGCCGGCCTTAACGGCAGGGCGGGGCCGGGCAGGGGAGCGTGGGGGCATGGCAGAGCGGGGCGCATCTGCCGCCGCTTTGCAATGCCGCTTTTTTATAAGAAGTTGGTTAGGATTTGCGCTAAAAGGGTACTTTATGAGAGTGATTTATATGCGCACTTTAAGCCTGGTGGTCAGTTAGCCGGGACGAAAGGGCGGGAAGGCGGCCCTCGGAGCGCGACTGCACAACTGTAATGGAGGCGTGGCATCATGAAGATAGGCAGGAAGATACTCATACTCGTGGCGGCGTTCGTCGCCGTCATTCTGGCGACGAGCGCGATCAATCTGTATTCGTTTATTATGATACAGAAGGACGTGGCCTACACGAAGGACTACTGGGCGCGCGGCCTGCGGGACGCGAGCGACATCATGAACAGCTTTGCCCACAGCCGGCTGTATATTTTGCAGGCTTCGGACACATGGGCGCAGGCGGATATCAGCGCCGCGTCCGAATATCTGGGCGACACCGAGAAGCGGCTTGACGCCTACGCCGCCTCCGCGAACTTCACGCCGCAGGAGAAGGTCGTGTTCGACGAGCTGATGGCCGACTTTGCCGCATACAAGGCCATGTCGGAGCAGGCGCTCGGCACGCTGACCGGCGGCGACAGGGCCGCCGACGACGACGCCCTGGACGCCTACGTCATGTCGGAGGATTTTGAGCGGGCGTTCGACGGCATCTCGGACATCTTGCAGGACATCAACGCCTACGACTACCAAGGTGTCGTGGACAACAGCGTCGAGATAGACGACTACATCTCGAACGCCATTGTGCTCGTCCTGATCATCAGCCTCGTGCTCGGAATATCCATAATGGTTTTCGCGTACATGCTGTCAAGGAGCATAACGAAGCCCATCGCCCAGATCGTCGGCGTGGCGAACAGCGTGGCGGGCGGCGACATAAGCGCCGACGTGGAGATCGAGGCGAAGGCCGAGATCGGGACCCTCGCGAGCGGGCTCGGCAACATCGTGGACGGCATGAACGACTCGCTTTGGACGGTCAGGAAGTCGTCGGTTGACATCGTGAACGTGTCGAACGAGCTGAAAAACTCGTCCGGCAGCGTCGCCAGCGCCGTGACCGAGCAGGCGTCCTCCGTGCAGGAGATCGCGAGCACGCTGGCGAGCATCGCGACGCTGTCCGACGGCAACAAGGACGGGGTGCGCGACTGCGCGGAGCTGTCCACGCAGATGGGCGACATGGCCACGCGGGGCCAGAGCCAGATCGACGAGATGCTCAGCGCGATGGACGCCATAAAGACGGCGTCCGTCAGCATATCCGGAGTCATCAAGATGATCAGCGACATCGCGTTCCAGACGAACATACTGGCCCTCAACGCGGCCGTGGAGGCGGCGCGGGCCGGCGCCCACGGCAAGGGCTTCGCGGTCGTGGCCGAGGAGGTCAGGAACCTCGCGCAGCGGAGCGCCTCGTCCGTCAAGGACACGGACGCGCTGATCAAGGAAACCGTGCAGAAGGTGGAGCGCGGGCTGACGATCGCCAACGACACCGAGAGCCTGCTTACCAAGATCATCGAGGGCGTGCTGAGCATGTCGGAGAAGATGGTGTCCATCACGGGCGGCGTGAGCGAGGAGGCCATGGCCGTGCAGCAGATTGACCAGACCGTGCAGCAGCTCGCGCAGACGCTTCAGGGCAACGCCGCCTCCACGCAGGAGATATCCGCGCTGGCCGAGCAGCTTACGTACACGGCCGACGATCTGGACGCCGCAGTGAAGAAATTCCGCCTGCGGGACGAGGGCTCGGACGGCAACGGCGGCAGGGGCAGCGGCAGCGGAGGCGGGCGAGGGAACAGCGGGAGCGGCAACGGCGGGCGAGGGGGCCGGCGGCTCCAGGCCGACGACCGGTTGCTGCTGGAATAGGCGAGGCGCCTGGAGCCGCCGGCTGGCTGGAATAGGCGGGCGCTTAGAGCCGCCGGCTGGCTGGAATAGGCGGGCAAGGGGGCGCGGGTTGCCGCGCGAGCTGTCGTGCCTGCCGGCAAAAGCGGACAAGACATAAGACATATCCTATTTATATAGCGAGGGTGGGCTGGCGTTTGACGGCCTGCCCTCGCCTTGTCTCAGCACCCTGCCGCCGCGTCGCAAGCGCATGCGCCTGCCCCTATTGCAGGGCGCGCGTCACGCGAGCCAGGCGCTCCACGGACGGCGGGCTGCCGTCCAGCGAAACCGCGTACGGGAACGCTTCGTGGTTCGCGGCGGCGCCCGCCTCGCCTGCGGCGCTCATGGCGATTATCGCTATGTTGCCCGCGCTCAGCCCGT
>JAISFK010000101.1 GCA_031263625.1 Clostridiales bacterium | reverse complement strand
ATTCCGCCCAAAATTTTTGGGCGGGCTGCGGAAAATAGTATTCACTAATCCGCGTTCAATGATAATGTATTAATTGCGGATTAGTGTTATACTATTCTCAATTTTGATATTGCAAAATACCGGCGCGTAATATGGGTATAATATAAGCGTAAAATTCACATGCGCGGCGAGCGCGCCTGTCCCGGCCCGGAGCGGCGGGGTTGCCCCGGGCGGGGCGGCGGGTGCTCGTGGCTCGCACGGCTCGCATGGCTCGCATGTCACGCACATATATAAAAAGAAAGGCGCCGCGCGCAACGCAGCTAGTTTATGCGGCGGCGTGGCTTTGGAGGCGCAGATGGCCGATAATCTCGTAATTGTGGAATCTCCGGCGAAAGCCAAGACGATAGGCAGGTATCTCGGAAAGAACTATAAGATAGTCGCTTCGGTCGGGCACATAAGGGATCTTCCCAAAAGCCAGATGGGGGTGGACATCGAGAAGGACTTCGAGCCCAAGTACATAACGATCCGGGGCAAGGGCGACGTCATCAGCAAGCTGAAAAAGGACGTGAAGACCTCGAAAAAGGTCTATCTGGCGACCGACCCCGACCGCGAGGGGGAGGCCATATCCTGGCACCTCGCGACGATCCTGAACATAAACTGCGACGAGAAGTGCAGGGTGTCGTTCAACGAAATCACGAAGACGGCCGTCACGAGCGCGATCAAGTCGCCGCGCGCGCTGGACATGGACCTCGTGGACGCCCAGCAGGCGCGCAGGATCCTCGACAGGCTCGTGGGCTACAAGATAAGCCCCCTGCTCTGGCGCAAGGTGCGCAAGGGCCTGAGCGCGGGGCGCGTCCAGTCCGTGTCAACGCGGCTCATATGCGACCGCGAGAGCGAGATAGAGGCGTTCAAGCCGGAGGAGTACTGGTCCGTTTGCGTCCGGCTGTCCAAGCTCAAGCACAAGGGCGTGTTCACCGCTAAATATTACGGCAACGGCAAGCGCAGGCGCGAGCTGAAAAGCGGCGCCGAGACGGACGCGCTGCTCAAGAAGCTCGATGGCGCCGAATACAGGGTCGCGGGCGTCAAGCAGAGCGAGAAGCGCAAAAACCCCGCGGCCCCGTTCATCACGAGCACGCTGCAGCAGGAGGCGTCCAGAAAGCTCAACTTCCCGTCGAGAAAGACGATGGGCGTCGTGCAGCAGCTCTACGAGGGCGTCAACATAGCGGGCCACGGCTCCACGAGCCTCGTCACGTACATAAGGACGGACTCCACGCGCGTGTCCGGCGAGGCGCAGGCGGAGGCCGCCCAGTACATATCGGGGAAATACGGCCAGGCGTACCTGCCCAAGTCCGCGCGGGTGTACAAGAACAGGAACGCCGCCCAGGACGCGCACGAGGCCATACGCCCCAGCCACTTCGACATCGAGCCGGAAAAGGCGCGGGCATCGCTCGCGAACGACCAGTACCGGCTTTACAAGCTGATATGGGACAGGTTCATCGCCTCTCAGATGGCGTCGGCGGTGTACGACCAGATGTCCGTGGACATCGAGGCGGCCCCGGCGGGATCGGGGGCCGCAGGCGCGGGCGCTGGGACTGCGGGAGCGCCAGGCGCGGGCGCCGAGATGTTCAGGGCCGTCGGCACCAAGGTGCTGTTCAAGGGCTACACGGCGGTCTACGAGGAATCGGCGGACGACGCGGGCGGGGCCGCCGCGGGCGACGACCCCGACGCGGACATGGGGGCGAAGCTGCCGGAGCTTGCGCAGGGCGAGCCGCTGGAGTATAATGGCATACAGCCGGAGCAGCACTTCACGCAGGCGCCGCCGCGCTACACGGAGGCGACGCTCATAAAGGCGCTCGAGGAAAAGGGCATAGGGCGGCCCAGCACGTACTCGCCGACCATCACGACGATCCTCGCGAGGGGCTACGTCGAGAAGGAAAAGAAGGCGCTATTCCCGACGGAGCTGGGCAGGGCCGTCAACTCGATCATGACGTCGCACTTCAAGGACATCGTGGACGTGGCGTTCACGGCCGACATGGAGAAGAAGCTGGACGACATCGAGGAGGGCCAGAAGCGCTGGAAAACGGTGCTGAAGGAGTTCTACGGCGATTTCGAGCAGGTGCTGAAGACGGCCGAGGACGAGATAGGCAACGTGGAGATACCGGACGAGGTGTCCGACGTCATATGCGAGAAATGCGGCAGGAACATGGTCGTCAAGATGGGCCGGTACGGCAAATTTCTCGCGTGCCCCGGCTACCCGGCGTGCAGGAACGCGAAGCCCATCATAGAGTACGCGGGGGTGCAGTGCCCCAAGTGCGGCGGCAATGTTGTTTACAGAAAGACGAAAAAGGGTAAAAAATACATCGCATGTGAAAATTACGCCAACTGCGACTATAGATCCTGGGACATGCCCACGAGCGAGACATGCCCCATATGCGGCAAGTTTATGACGCGCTCGTCGTGGGGCGGCAAAAACGCCAAGCTCAAATGCAGCGACGAGAACTGCCCGAACGGCGCGAGCGCGCCGCGCGGCGGGCAGGCCGGCGCTACGGGGGCCGACGCTGGCGCCGCAGGCGAGAGCGGCGGCTCGACCGCTGCGGCAGCCGGAGGGGCGGGCGCGAGAAGCTCGTCCGGAGCGGCGGCGAAAGGCCAGGCGGCCAAGGCGGGAGCAAAGGCGGCGGCTGGCGCAGGCAAGACGGGCGCCAAGAGCGCGGCCGGCGCGGCCAAGAAGGCGGGAGCAAAGGCGCCGGCAAAAGCCAAGGCGGCAGCCGGAGCGAAAAGCCAGGCCAAAGCAGGCGCAAAGGCGGCAGCCGGAGCGAAAAGCGCGGGGGCGGCGGCGGCGAAGGCCAAGGCGCCTGCAAAGGCGAAGGCAACTGCCGGAGCGAAAGGCGCCGCAGGGGCGGACGCCAAGGCGCCTGCAAAGGCAAAGGCGCCCGCGAGGGGCAAGGTTGCTGCGCTCACGGACGGCGATGGCGGCAGCGACAGCGGCGCCGGCCGGCCGGAAGCGCCGCAGGCGGGCGCGGAGCGGGCGGACAGCTAAAATGAGGCACGCAGACGTAACGGTCATAGGCGCGGGGCTTGCGGGGTGCGAGGCCGCGTGGCAGGCGTCCTTGCTGGGCGCGACGGTCACGCTCGCCGACATGAAGCCTTCCAGGCTCACCGCCGCGCACGCGAGCCCGGACTTTGCGGAGCTGGTGTGCAGCAACTCTCTCGGCGCCAATTCGATCGAGAGCGCGAAGGGCCTGCTGAAGCAGGAGCTGCGGGAGCTGGGATCGCTCGTCATAGAGTGCGCCGACCGCACCAGCGTGCCGGCAGGCGGGGCCCTTGCGGTGGACAGGGCGCTGTTTGCGCGGCTCGTTACGGAAAAAATAAAAAGCTGCGGGCGTATTTTTATTCACTGCGGCGAGGCGGAGGAAATACCGGACTGCGTCGCCTGCATCGTCGCGACGGGGCCGCTGACATCGGCGCCCATGGCGTCGGCGATCGCCCGCCTGCTGGGACAGGACAATCTGTATTTTTTCGACGCGGCGGCCCCCATCGTGGAGCGCGCGTCCATAGACGAGAGCAGGACGTTTTTGGCCTCGCGCTACGGCAAGGGCGCGAGAGCGGGCGCGGGGGCTGGAGCGGGGGGCGCGGCTTCGGCGGGCTCGAATCCGGAAAGCTCGAATCCGGAAAGCCCGAATCCGGAAAGCCCGGATCCGGAAGGCCCGGACCCGGAAGGCGACTACATCAACTGCCCCATGGACAGGCAGCAGTACGAGCGCTTCGTGAGCGAGCTGCTCCGCGCGGAGACGGCCGAGGTCGAGGGCTTCGAGGACGGGATGCTCTACGAGGGCTGCATGCCGCTGGAGAGCATGGCAAAGCGCGGCTTCGACGCCCTGCGGTTCGGGCCGCTCAAGCCCAAAGGGCTCATAGATCCGGCGACGGGCAGGGAGCCATACGCCGTCGCGCAGCTGCGGCGGGACAACGCGGAGGGCACGCTCTACAACCTGGTCGGCTTTCAGACCAGGCTGCGCTTCGGCGAGCAGAGGCGCGTCTTCGGCCTGCTGCCGGGGCTTGAGCGCGCGGAGTTCGCGAGATACGGCGTCATGCACAGGAACACGTTCATCAGGTCGCCCGGCATGCTCGACGCCCGCTACGCGCTCCGGGCCGGCGCGGCTGGCGCAAGTGGCGCGGCTGGCGCATACGGCGCAAGTGCCGCATATGGCGCGGCCGGGGCGCTGTACTTCGCCGGCCAGCTGGCCGGCGTGGAGGGCTACGCGGAGTCGGTGTCGTCCGGCCTCGTGGCCGGCATAAACGCCGCGATGGGCGCCCTGGGCGGCGGGCGGCGGCCCGTGCTTTTCCCGGCGCATACGCTGACGGGCGCGCTGGCCAGGCACGTTTCCGCATACGCCGGGCGCGATTTCCAGCCGATGGGCGCGAGCTTCGGCATACTCGACCCGCCGCAGGGCGGCGGCGGCAGGCTTAAAAAGCGGGAGCGCCACCGGCTGCTCGCCGAGCGCTCGCTGGACGCGGCGCGGCAGCTCAGGCTGCGGCTCGAAAAGGAGTGGACATAGCGATGCTTCTAAGCAAGATCAGCAACAGCGTGCAGGTGCAGGAAAAGACGCTGGACGCGGCATGGCTCAGGAACGAGGTGCTGGCGCACAACATAGCGAACGTTGACACGCCGATCTACAACCGCAAGGACGTGGACTTCGAGTCGTACCTGCAAAGCGCCCTGAACAGCGGCCTCGACGACGTGATCGTCCACCGCCTCCACCAGTTCCGCATGGGCGCGTCGCAGGACGTGTCCTCCGTGAGGGCCAAGGTGACGGAGGACTACAACACGCTGGCCATGCGCATAGACGGCAACAACGTCGATATCGACGAGGAAATGGCGCAGATGGCGCAGAACACGATCAAGTACAACGTCGTCACGCAGAACATCAACGGCAAATTCTCGAAGCTCAGGCACGCCATAACCGAAGGGAGGAAATAGTCATGGGCTATTTCGGCGCTCTTTCCATCTCGGCCTCCGGCCTGACGGCGCAGCGGCTGCGCATGGACACCATATCGCAGAACATCGCGAACGTGAACACGACGCGGACCGCGGACGGCAACCCGTACAGGCGCAAGGTGGCGCTGTTCGAGGAGCGCGTGTCGCCGACGCTGTTCGACGGCTACCTGCGCTCCGCGGCCAAGGGCGACAGCATAGGGAACGGCGTGCGCGTGGCGCGCGTGTTCGAGGACCAGGCGGCTTTCAGGACGGTGTACGATCCCAGCCACCCGGACGCGGACGCGGAAGGGTACGTCTCGATGCCCAACGTGGACGTCGTGACGGAGATGGTCAACATGATATCGGCCACGCGCTCCTACGAGGCGAACGTGACGGCGCTCAACGCCACGAAGAGCATATGCACGAAAGCTTTGGAGATAGGGCGCTGACGGGCGCCCTGCCTGTTTTTTCGCGCAGCCGCGCGGCAGCTTGGCGGCATGGCCGCATTTTTGCTCCGCCGCGCGCTCGCTCTGTTGCTTAATCGCTTGAACGCTTGAACGCGCGACCGCTTAATTGCTAACCGCAAATCGCTCTATTGGCTGGAATTGGCTGGAATTGACTGGAAATGGCTGGAATCGGCTGGAAATGGGGGTTTTAGACATGGACAACAGCGAGCTGTCAATCAGCGGGTACTACCTGCGCCCGACGCTCTCCTACAAGGCGAGCACGATATTCGGCGGCGACGAGTCGCTCAAGGGCCTGTCCGAGAACGGGCTGACGGTTTCCTTCGCGGATCTGCTCAGGTCGGGGCTGGGCGAGGTGAACGGCCTCCAGCTCGCGTCCGACGACATCGCCGCGAAATTCGCCGCGGGCGAGACCGACAACATACACGAGGTTCTGATCGCCGGCGAGAAGGCGAGCCTGGCGCTGGAGCTGACGAGCGCGATCCGCACGAAGGTGCTGGACGCGTACCAGGAGATCATGAGGATGCAGCTGTAGGAGGGCATGAAGCCGTTTTTGGGGCCGGCGGGGATCTCTTTGGGATCTCTCGCGGGGATCCCTGCGGGCGCAAAATAAAGGGTACTGAGCGGGAAAAATGGGTAATTTATGATTATTGGCTAGACCCGTGATTGGCTGACCAGACCCATGAATAGAAACCGGGGGTATTATTCATGCCAGCGTTTGTAGATAAGTATTTGTCTCAGGCGAAAGAGTTTTGGGGGAACTTGGAAAAGTCCCAGAAAACGCGCATCTATGTTATTTCCGGCAGCGTGATCGTAGCGGTCGCGCTGCTCATATTCATAGTCACGAAGCCCGACCGCATGACCCTGTTCTCCAGCAGCGACAAGAAGCAGGTGGGCGAGATGTCGGACATACTCACGGAGTCCGGCATATGGAACCGCGTGGAGGACGGCGGCACGAGCATACTCATAGACACGGGCAACAACGACCGCTCCCAGGTGCTGCTGGCGCAGGAGGGCTACCCCAAGGACGGCCTCACGTTCGAGGACGCCATATCGCTGATCGGCCTCACGACGACCGACAGCGAGAAGAAGCGCATATGGCAGGCGCAGACGAAATCCGACATCGAAAACAAGATCAAGATGCTGGACAGCGTGGAGAACGCGACGGTCACGCTCGCCACGCCGGAGAAGTCCATCTTTCTGACGAACGAGCAGATGCCCGCGCGGCCGATCTCGACGGTCACAATCTGGCCCGCCAGCTCTGGCAAGCTGCTGCCGACGCAGATCGACGGCATCAAGCAGATCGTGGCCGGCAGCGTCGAGGACTTGGCGATGGAGAACATCCAGGTCATCGACAACTACGGCATCCCGCTGGACGGCACGTCCAGCGCCGACCCTCTCAGCCTGTTGCCGAACCAGGACGAGCTGAGGAAGCAGAAGGCCAGCGACATGGAGAACAGCGTCTACAAGCAGCTCGGCCTCGGGCAGAACGCGAACTTTGACAGGTTCACCGTCTCCGCGAGCCCATACCTCGACTTTTCCACTCAGGAGTACACTTCCGAGAACATCTCGACGCCCGCGGGCTTCGAAGACGGCGAGGGCGCCCTGCTCGAGCGCCACCTGCGCCGGGAGGAGGCTGAGAACGCCGCGGTGGGCGGCGTCCCCGGCACGGACACGAACCCCGGCGAGACGACGCCCATATACCCGATGGCCGGCGCGGACGGGACGGGCACTTACAGCCTGACGGACGACCAGACGGCATACGGCTACAACAAGCGCATAGAAACCGGCGCGAAGAACCTCGGCGAGTTCGTGCCGGAGCGCTCGTTCCTCAGCATCGTCCTCGGCTACGGCCTGGAGGTGCCCGACGACTCAAACCTCACGGAGCAGTTCCTCGCGGACGTGCGCAGCGCGGCGAGCACATCGACGAGCGTGCCCGTCGCCAACATCAGCGTCACGACCATGCGGCTCGTGCCGCCTGCGGTGCAGGTCGTGCCGATCTCCGACAGGATACAGGCGCTGATCTCCGAATACGGCCTGCTCGTGCTCTTGCTGTTCCTCATACTGACGCTGATCCTCTCGCTGTTCGTGCGCAAGAAGAAGGAGGACGAGGACGTCGAGGACCTGCAGCTGCAGATCGCCGAGGGGATCATCGAGCCGGAGGTTCGCCCGCTCAAAGAGATAGACATGGACGAGAAGTCCGAGATAAGGCAGCAGCTGGAGAAGCTCATCAAGCAGAAGCCGGAAGCCGTGGCCTCGCTGCTGCGCAACTGGCTGACGGAGGAGTGGGAGTGAGCGTGGCGCCGTTGCGCGGCTAATCGGGAATACGCTCGTGTTCGATTGGGAGTTCCGGCCGCAATTTGCGGCCGGGCAGATGAAATGAGCATTGCTGACTCGCGGTTATGGAAAATTCAAATGCTCGTCAGTATAGCGGCGAAAGGAACTGAGTAATTGCCAGCAAAGAACGCGCAGTCAAAACAGGGGCTCAACGGCAGGGAGAAGGCGGCGACGCTGCTCATAGCTCTCGGGCCGGAATACTCTGCGGACATATTCAAGCACCTGAAAGAAGACGAGATCGAGGAGCTGACGCTTGAGATAGCGAGCATCAAGTCCGTGTCGTCCGAGGACAAGGAGCGGATCATGGAGGAGTTCTACCAGATCTGCCTCGCCCAGAACTACATCGCCGAGGGCGGCATCGGGTACGCGCGGGAGATCCTCGAGAAGGCCCTGGGGGCGCAGAAGGCCCTGGACATCATCAACAAGCTCACGGCGTCGCTGCAGGTCAGGCCCTTCGAGTTCGTGCGCAAGACGGACCCGTCGCAGCTGCTGAATTTCATACAGAAGGAGCACCCGCAGACCATCGCGCTCATCCTGGCCTACCTGTCGGCGCAGCAGGCGTCGCAGGTGCTGTCGGGGCTGCCGGCCGACAAGCAGGTTGACGTGGCGCGGCGCATCGCCACGATGGACAGGACGTCGCCGGACGTGATAAAGGAAGTGGAGAACATACTCATAAAGAACCTGTCCTCGCTCGTGTCCGAGGACTTCACGTCGGCGGGCGGCATACAGGCCATCGTGGACATCCTGAACAGCGTGGACCGCGGCACGGAGCGCCACATCATCGAGACGCTGGACATCGAGGACACGGAGCTGGCCGAGGAGATCAAGAAGCGCATGTTCGTGTTCGAGGACATCCTGCTGCTGGACAGCCGCTCCATACAGCGCTTCCTGCGCGAGGTCGAGAACAACGTGCTGGGCGTGGCGCTCAAGGGCGCCACCGAGGAGGTGTCGAAGGTCATATTCGCGAACATGTCCAAGCGCCTCGCCGAGATGATCAAGGAAGACATCGAGTTCATGGGGCCCGTGCGGCTCAAAGACGTCGAGGAGGCCCAGCAGAAGATTGTCAATTCCATCCGCAGACTGGAGGATTCCGGCGAGATCATCATTTCCAGAGGCGGGGGAGATGAGATAGTTGTCTAAGCGAATTTTTAAAAACTACCAGATCAATCTGGGCATGCCTTTTCAAGTCAAAGTCCCCATGGACGAGATGTTTGATGGGCATTTTTTCGCTGACGGCGGCGAGGGCGGCGCCGGCGGGGAGGCCGCCGAGGGCGGCTGGGACGGCGGCGGCGGCGAGGGCGACGGCTGGGACGACGGCGGCGGCGAGGGCGGCTGGGACGGCGGCGACAGCGATGCCGGCGCGGGCGACGGCGAAGGCGGGGACGCGGAGTTTCGCTCGTACAGCCCGGCGCGCGCCGCGCCCGGCGAGAGGGCGGGGCGCGGCAGGGGCGCGGGCGGCGGCGATGGCGGCTTTGGCAGTGGCGGCGGCGATGGCAACGACGGCGGCTGGGACGACGGCGAGGGCGGCCCCGCGGGCGGCGGCTACGGCGGCGAGGATGCAGACGGCGACGACGGCTACGAGGGCGACGGCTGGGAATCCGGCGGCGACGGCTACGGGGGCGACGGCGACGGCTGGGACGAGGACATGTACGGCAGCGGCGGCCCCAGCGGAAGCCGCTCAAGGCGGCGCGCGGCGGCGCGGGATCCCGTCGCGGAGGCGCGGGCGCGCGCGGACGCGCTGCTGAAGGAGGCGCAGGCCCGCAGCGACGAGCTTCTGGCCGAGGCGGCCAGGCAGGCCGGCGCGACGGCGGAGGCCGCGAAGCGCGAGGCGGCGGAGCGCGTCGCGGCGGCGGAGCGGAAGCACGAGGAAGAAAACAGGGCGATCGCCGAGCGGGCCCAGGCGGACGGCTACGCGCGCGGCTGCGCGGAGGCCAAGGCCCAGTACGAGCAGCTCATAGCGGACGCGGAGAAGACGCTGGACCAGGCGGGCGAGGAATACGCGGCGCTCATGGCGGGCGCGGAGGCTGACGCCGTCTCGCTGGCCATGGACGTGGCCAAGAAGGTGATCGGCGAGGACATGGTCATAAACCGGCAGAACATGCTGAGCCTCATCAAGGACGCCTTCCGGCACTGCTCGAACAAGGACCGGGCCATACTGCGCGTGTCGCCCGGCGACTACGACTTCATCAGGATGAACAGGGACGTGCTGCTCTCGATGATAGAGGGCGTCGGCCGGCTGGAGATCAAGAAGGACCTGTCCCTGGGCGCGGGCGCCTGCTTCGTCGAAACGCCGTTCGGCAGCATAGACGCCAGCGTGGCGACGCGGCTCAGCAAAATTGAGGACGCTTTCTTCAAATTCATGAGCGCGCGGGCGAGGGAGGCGCTTTAAGGGCATGGCGGCGATACAACTGCAAAAATACTCCGATCTGCTCGCGGACGGCGCGTTTCTGGAATACACGGGCAAAGTCAGCAAGGTCGTCGGCCTGACGATCGAGTCCGAGGGCCCGGAGGTGAACATCGGCGAGCTCTGCGAGATACACGCGGCGCGCTTCGGCAGGGTCGTCCACGCGGAGGTCGTGGGCTTCCGCGAGGGCAGGGCCCTGCTCATGCCGCTGGGCAACATGAGCGGCGTCGGGCCGGGCAACAAGGTCGTCGCCACGGGCGCGAACCTGTCCGTGGCGGTGGGCGAGAGCCTCACGGGGCGCGTGCTGGACGGGCTGGGCCAGCCCATCGACGACGGCGTGCCCGTGTCGCCGGAGTTCATGTACACGGTTGACCACAAGGCGCCGCACCCGCTGGCGCGCAGGCGCATCTCGGAGCCGCTGCCGCTGGGCATAAAGGTGATCGACGGCCTGCTGACCGTCGGCAAGGGCCAGCGCATCGGCATATTCGCTGGCAGCGGGGTCGGCAAGAGCACGATCATCGGCATGATCGCGCGCTACACGAAAGCGGACATCAACGTGATCGCGCTCATAGGCGAGCGCGGCCGCGAGGTCAGGGAGTTTCTGGAGAAGGACCTGAAGGACGAGGGCCTGGCGCGCTCGGTCGTCGTCGTCGCGACGTCCGACCAGCCGGCGCTGATACGCCTGAAGGGCGCGTTCGCGGCGACGGCCATCGCGGAATACTACCGCAACAAGGGCTACGACGTGCTCCTGCTCATGGACTCGCTGACGCGCTTCGCGATGGCGCAGAGGGAGATAGGGCTCGCGATAGGCGAGCCGCCCGTCTCGCGCGGCTACACGCCCTCCGTGTTCGGGCAGATGCCAAAGCTCCTAGAGCGCGCCGGCAACTCGGAAAAGGGCTCGATCACGGGGCTGTACACGGTGCTCGTGGACGGCGACGACCTGACGGAGCCCGTCACCGACGCGGCGCGCGGCATACTGGACGGGCACATCGTGCTGTCGCGCGCGCTGGCCAACAGGAACCAGTACCCGGCGATAGACGTGCTGGCGAGCATCAGCAGGGTCATGCCGGACGTCGTGTCGCCGGAGCACGGCAGGATCGCGGCGGAGATCAAGCGGGTCATGGCCATATACAGGGACGCGGAGGACCTGATCAACATAGGGGCGTACACGAAGGGCAGCAACGAGAAGATAGACTACGCGATCAGCGTCATCGACGGCATACAGGCGTTCGCGGAGCAGAAGGTGGGCGAGACGTTCTCGTTCGACGACATGCTGGCGCTCATGCCGCAGGCGCTGGCGCAGCGGCAATAGAGGGGCGGCGGCGGCGGGCGCTGGAAAAACGGCGGGGCGGCAAAGGGGCGGCGGGCGCGGAAAAAGCGGCGGCGCGGCAAATGGGCGGCAACGGCAAAGGGACGGGGACGGCAAGGGGACGGCGACGATGGCTAAGTTCAAGTTCAAGCTCAAGACGCTGCTGAACCTGAGAAGGCAGCTCGAGGAGCAGGCCAAAAACAAGCTGGCGAAGGCCGTCATGGCCCTCAACCGCGAGCTCGCGGCCCTGAGCGGCATACGCGCCGCCATCGCCGCGACGCTGGACGGGTTCAGGGCGCTGTCCAGCGGGCGCTTCGCGCCGGGCCGGATCAGGGAGCACAACTATTTCATATCGGCGATGCGGGAGCGCGAGAAGGCGCAGCTCGAGGCGGTGAGGGCCGCCGAGGCCGGCGTCGCGCAGGCGAGGGGCGAGCTGCTGGCGGCAGTCCAGCGCCGCGAGATGCTCGACAAGCTGCGGGACAAGGCGTTCGTCCGCTACATGGACGGCGAGAAGCGCGCCGAGCAGGCGATCGTCGATGAGATCGTAAGCTATAAAATTGGGAGTAACCTTAATGGCGAAAGTATCGAAGAGTCCTAAGAAGCCGAAGAAGGAAAAGAAGGAAAAGAAGCAGAGGACGGACGCGGCCGCGTTCTCGGACGGCAAACCGAAGGGCGGCGGCGTGGTGTTCGCGGCGGTCTCGCTGCTCTCGGCCCTCGTCATCATTGCGGCGGTGCTGGCCGGCTTCCTGTTTTTCATACTGAGGACGAACCTGATGGGCGTGGCGGACACGTACAGGGACGCCATAGAGAAGGTGCCGCTGCTGAATCTGGCGCTGCCGGAGCAGGAGGGCGCCGAGCCGGAGCTGGAGGAGCGCAGCCCGGAGGAGCTGGCCGGCATGATCCGGCAGCTCGAAGCCGAGAAGGCGGCGCTCGCGGAGGAAAAGGCGCGGTCGGACGAGGAGGCGGCGCGGCTCAGGAAGTTCGAGGACGAGTACAACGCGCTCATGCTCGTGAACGGCGAAAAGACGGCCTCCCTCCAGAGGCAGAGCGACGAGCTGGCCGCCGAGAAGAAGAGCCTCGAGGAGACGCGCTACGAGCTGGAGCGCCTGGCGGCCGAGGGCGACGCCGAGGGCTTCGCGAAGTACTTCGAGGGCGTCAGCCCTGAGGTCGCCCAGGAGATCTACGCCCAGGTCGTGCAGCAGCGGCAGGCGGGCGAGCAGAACAAGGATTTCATCAAGATGATCGAGGCGGTGGACACAAAGGCGACGGCGGCCATCTTCGAGAGCCTCGGCAACGCCCGGCTCGACCTGATCGTCGAGACGCTCAAGGGCATGAAGCGCGACATAGCGGCGGAGATCATCGCGCAGCTCAGCCCGGCGCTCGCGGCCTCCGTCACGACTCGCCTCGCCGGCGCGTGAGGCCGCGCGGCAATCGGCGCACGGCAATGGGCGCATGAGGCCGCGTAGCGATCGGCGCGCAGCAACCGGCCGTGGCGCGAGGCCGCGTGGCAATCGGCGCACGGCAATGGACGCATGGCAACCGGCGCGCAGCAGCCGGCCGCCGCGCGAGGCCACATGGGGTCGCATGGCAAAAAGCACAAAAGCGCAAATATTCAGGCAGATTATTTGACGCGCATGCGCCCGCGCCGCGCTTGACGGCGGCATTTGCGCGTGATATAATGGCCTTGCTTCGTTGAAAACGGCTGTGACGAATGACGGACAGAGATTGGCTGCATGCGCGCGGATTGGCTGCATGTGCTTGGATTGCCGGCCGGCCGGCTGGCGCTTTTGTCTTATCGCCCTGAAGTTTTGGCACTTATACACCATCGAACGAAAGGCTCTGATTTACATTCAGCAAGCTTATAAAAAGTTACATGCGCGTCGTTGCCTTTGGCCCGGCGCCGATCATTTTGGAGAAACGCATCAGGGATATGGCTGGCCAGTTTGCCGCCAGCTTGTTTGTTGTTCTTTGGTAGGACTCCGGCACTTATAGCGCGCACTTACAATACATGGATAGGGAGAGTCTTGCAAACATGACATCCAGAAACGAGCAGGGCGCGGTCGCCGAAAGCGCCGCTTACGAACCTTCCCCAGTTGTCCGGAAGACGCGGAGGACGGCCGCGGCAAAAAGCGTTGCCGCCGCCGCCGTCGCCGTCGCGGAGCCGGGCGAGCCAGAGCAGGAGGCCAAAGCGCCGCCGAAGGCGAGGGCTTCGGCCAGGCGCGCCGCCGGCCTGCGGGCTGTGGAGGGCGTCGAGCCTGCCGGCGGATCCGCCGAAAGCGGCGCCGGGGCGGCGAGCGCCGCGTTTGGCAAAACCGCGCCGGAGAGCCGCGCGGCGGACGGCGGCGCCGCAGGCGCGGGCGCGGGCCTGGCGGGCGGTGCGGCAAAGCCGAGAGCGCGGGCGGAAACGGCCGCCAGGCGCCAGGCCGGCGCGCCGGCCGTTCAGGACGGCGGCGGCTCGGATGCCGGCCAGGCGCCGCTTTCGGCGCCGGCTCGCCGGCCTGGCCGCCCCCCGCTTTCCGGATATGGCGCGGCCGGCAGCTCCGCGCCGGGCGCAAAGCGCGAGCCGGGCGCGGAGACGCCGGCTGCGGCAGGCCGGGCGGCTGGAGCTGGAGCTGGCGCGGCCGCGCCAGCTCCGGCCGGATCGCGCCTGGGGCGCCCGCCGGGGGCTCTCAGGCGATCCGTGATGAGCGAGCCGCTTTTCGAGGACGACTCGCGCGCGACGGACATCATTCAAAAGCGGGCGCCGTCGCCCTTGAGGCAAGCCGCCGCGAGAAAAGTTGCGGACGATGCCGCGGCCGCGGGCC
This sequence comes from Clostridiales bacterium, assembly GCA_031263625.1. Lineage (GTDB taxonomy): Bacteria > Bacillota > Clostridia > WRLR01 > WRLR01 > JAISFK01. Next base: position 2,841 of record JAISFK010000101.1, on the reverse strand, counting down.
GGACGGAGGGTTTCGCGCAGACTCCCGGCCGCGCGGGCGCGGCGGGCATTGCGGGAGATTCGGGGGAAGCTGGCGGCGGCGCCGGCACAGGGGCCGCCCGCGCTTCGGGCGGCGAGGCGGCCGTGCGGCACTCCACGTCGGTGTTCACGTCGTCCCTGGCGCAGCTGCCCGGCAGAGTCGCCAGGGCGCAGGCGCCCGCGACATCCGCGCCCGGCGCTTCCGCAACGGCTGCTTCAACGGCGCCGGCGACCTCTGCGCCGGCGGCGCCCGCCGCGGCAGCTCCCGCGACACCCGCAGCCGTAGCCTCTGCGGCGCCGGCGCGGGCACTGCCCCCGCAGGATCAGGCATCCGCCCCTGCGGCGCCGTCGGAGGCACCGGCCTCCCCATACGCGCGCGGCGCCTCGGCGCAGGCGTATCCCGCCGCGCCGGCCAGAGCGCGGCCCGGCGCGGCAGTGCGCGCCCACGCCGTCGCTCCACGCTCCGCGCAGCCGCCGGCGCAAGGGCAGCTCCCTGTACAGGGCCAGCCATCGGGCCAGGCGCAGGGTCAGGTGCCGGCGCAGGGCCGGCCATCGGCGCAGGGGCCGGGCCAGGCGCAGGGCCAGCCGTCCTCGCCCGCGCAGCCCCAGCCCCCCGCGCAGGCGCAGCCGTATTCCTCCGCGCCGCCGGCATACGCGGGCGCGCGGCCATCGGCCGGAGCCAGCGCCAGCGCCGGCGCGCAGCAGCCCGGTGCCGCCCAGCCCTATGCGGGCGCGCGGCCGGCCGGCGCGGCTGCCGATTCGGGCGCCCCCACGCCGACCCTGCGGCCCGCCTACGACTCCCAGCCGCTGCAGAACCCCAGATACAGGACGGCGACGGCGCCTCGCCGCCCGAACGCCGCCACGCCATACGGCAGCAGGGCGAGGACGCCGTATTCGTCGTCGCAGCAGCAGTCGCCCGGCTACCGCCAGCAGGCGCCCTACGCCTCGCAGCAGACCTCGTATGCCGGCCAGCAGCAGTCCGCGTATGGGCAGCAGCAATCCGCATACGGTCAGCAGCAGTCCCAGACCGGGCAACCGTCGTACAGAAATGCCCCATCGTACCAGCAACAGCAGCAGCAGTCGTACCAGGCCCGCACCGCGCCCTACTACGCGTCGGCGCAGGGCTACTCGCGCGGGGCGCCCGCCTCGCAGCAGCCGCAGCAGCAATCGGCGCAACCGCCGCTACAGGCGCAGTCGCAGCTGCAGCCGCCGCAGGAGCAGGCGCAGCAGGCGGCGGGCCAGCCCTACCAGGCGAGCGCGGCGGCGAACGGCCAGGCCGGCGCCCCCGCAGGCGCGCTGGCAAACGGCGCGCTGGCGAGCGGCGCGGAAGCGGCAGACGCCTCGGCGGCGGCTGACGGCGCGGCCGCGGCGCCCCTGGGCGCAGCCGAGCAGGCCGTTGGCGAAGACTCCATCGAGGGGGTGCTCGAAGTCCTCCCCGACGGATACGGCTTCCTGCGGTGCGACAACTACCTCTCCGGGCCGCGCGACGTCTATGTTTCGCCGTCGCAGATAAGAAAGCTGGGCCTGAGGACGGGCGACAAGATCCTCGGCAAGGGCCGCACGCCAAAAGAGGGCGAGAAATTCCAGGCCCTGCTGTACGTGTATTCCATAAACGGCGACACGCCCGACATGGCGCAGCGCCGGATCCCATTCGAAAGGCTCACGCCCATATACCCGGATTCCAGAATCGAGCTCGAAACGAACACGAGGGAGCTGTCCACGAGGCTTATAGACCTGATAGCGCCAATCGGCAGGGGCCAGCGCGGCATGATCGTGTCGCCGCCGAAGGCCGGCAAGACCATTCTGCTGAAAAAAATCGCGAACGCCATCTCGATAAACCACCCGGAGATTGTGCTGATCGTGCTGCTGATTGACGAGCGGCCGGAGGAAGTGACGGACATGCAGCGCTCGATAGACGGCGAGATCATCTACTCGACGTTCGAGCGGGTGCCGGAGCACCACATAAAGGTGGCCGAGATGACGCTGGAGCGGGCGATGCGGCTCGTCGAGCAGAGCAAGGACGTCGTGATACTGCTGGACAGCATCACGAGGCTCGCGCGCGCGTACAACCTCACAATCCCGCCCACGGGCAGGACGCTCTCAGGCGGCCTCGATCCGGGCGCCCTGCACAACCCCAAGCGCTTCTTCGGCGCCGCGCGCAACATCGAGTTCGGCGGCAGCCTGACGATCATCGCCACGGCGCTCATCGAGACGGGCAGCAGGATGGACGACGTCATTTTCGAGGAGTTCAAGGGCACGGGCAACATGGAACTGCACCTTGACCGCAAGCTGTCCGAAAAGAGGATATTCCCCGCGATAGACATCAACAAGTCCGGCACGCGCCGCGAGGAGCTGCTGCTGAACCAGAAAGAGCTGGAGAGCATATGGGCCATCCGCAAGGCCATGAGCAACGTGGGCACGGCGGACGTGACGGAAATGCTCGTCAACAGGCTGATTCAGACCCGGACGAACGACGATTTCGTCAGCACGGTCAACCTGACGTTCGGCGAGTATTCAAAATAGCGGTGCAGCGGGGCGGCGGGGCGGCGAAGCGGCGAGAGGCGGGACAGCAGGGCGGCGGCGATGCCGATGGCGGCCGCGACCGCCCTGTGGGGCCTGCGGCGCGACAGCGGGGCGGCGAGATGGCGAGACGGCGGGACATTGAGTCGAATCGGCGGGAAGCAGTTCGGGCCGGGCGACGAGGTTTACGGCTGTCTTGAATCCTGCGGCGCGGGCTTGCGGCGGGGGGGTTAGCCGAGCGCGTCTGCGCCAAGGAGTCCGTGATCGCGCCCATGCCGCGGGGCGCGACGTTCGAGGCGGCGGC
>JAISFK010000099.1 GCA_031263625.1 Clostridiales bacterium | reverse complement strand
GTCGCGGTCTTTTCGTCTGTCTCCGTGACGCTGATGCTGCCGATCGGCTCGCCGCCGCCCTGCCGCAGGGCGATCGCCCAATTATAGCAGTCCGGCCTGGCGTAGCCGGCTGCCCATTCGGACAGAATCTGCGCCGACGCGGCGACCGACGCGTGAGGCGGCCACGTCAAAAACTCCGTCACGTCCGGGTCGCTCGCCCAATTCCGAAACATGGCGCCCGCGTCGCCGGGCGCGAACCGCCGCAACGTCAGCCGCTCCGTTTCAAGCGTCGCCGTGCCTTTGTGCGCCACGCTGCGCGCCATCGTGCCGTGCGCCGCATCGGGCGCCATATTGTGCGTCGTGCTGTACGCCATATGGTGCGTCGTCGCCATGCGCGATCCGCCTTTCCGAGCATATGCCCCTTTGCCGATTCTCTTCGCGCGGTTGCTCTGCCCCCCTGCCCTGCCCTCTGCCATTGCCGATGGCTCGGCGGCGAAATGGCGCTCCCTGTATTCCTCCGCTGCTGCCGGGCGCCATGGGGCAGCCCCTATTCGCCGATATTGGCCTCCACGAACTCACAGGGGATTCCGGGAAAGCGGAGCAGGGGCGCTGCCAGCACTGCCAGAGACGCCGCCACCGGAGATGCCGCCGCCGGCTCTGTTTGCGCCGCTGGCGCCGATGGCGTCACGGGGGCGGGCGGCGCCGGCGCCCGTGACGCCTGCGCTGCCGGAGATGCCGCCGCCGGGGCGGGCGGCGCGGCGGGCGAGCCTGATGTCCTCGCCGAAAAACGGTATGATCGCGAACGAGCCGATTATGCGCGACACGACGCGCTCGTCGTATGTGTTGCGCAGCGCGCGCAGGTCCATGTTCGTGGAGATGATCGTGCTGCGCGGCCTGGCGCGGCGGGGCGCGGCGGCGGGCGGCCCGGCGTAGGCCCACGCCGCCTGCTGCTGCGGCAACGGCGCGGGCGGGCCCGATGGCGCAGCGCCCGGCGAGATTGCCGCGCCCAGCCTCGCAACCAAGGCGGCCGCCGTGCCGGAAGCCGCCGCTTTGGGCGCGCCGGCAGGCGCTTTGGCGGGCAATCCGGCTGCTGCAAGCGGCCCCGCAGGCGCACCGCCGGATGCCGCGCCCGCAGGCGGCCCCATGCCGGTGCCGGCTGCGGCTGCCGCCGCGCCCAAAATGGGCGGCACGGGCATCGCGGGCATCGCAGGCGGCGGCATGGCGGCCTCCCCGCCGCCCGCAGCGCCCGCGCCAGCCGACACGCGGGCGTTCAGCAGCGTGATGAACTCCGCGTAGCGCGCGTTTGTCATGGACTCCGTGCCAAGATCGTCGATGATCAGCAGCTCCGCGTCCAAAATGCTCCTGTACGTGTAGTCGGAATAGTCGTCGTCGCGGAAGGCGCGGGTGCGGTACTCGGTTATCGCGTTGAACAGCGCCGTCGCGGGGAGGTACAGCGCGACATGCCCCCCGCGCAGCAGCGCGTCGGCTATCGCGGAGGCCATGAACGTCTTGCCGGTCCCGGCGCGGCCGTAGAAGTACAGGTTGAGGAACGGCGGCTCCCCGAACGACGACACGAAGTCCAGCGCGGAGTCGCGTATCTTCAGGATGTTCTCGCGCGGCGAGATGGGGTGCCCGTATTTTTTCGCGTCGGCGTCCGGGGAAAACAGCGTTTCGTCGAAGCTGCCGAAGCCGGGCGCACCCGCGCCAGCGCCGGAGGGCGCGATGTTGGACGCCGCGAACAGGGTTTCCGTCAGCAGGCGCCGGAAGCACGCGCAGCGCTCCGGGCGGCCGCCCTCGCCCGCCACGTAGCCCGTGTCGCCGCACAGCGCGCACGACGGGCTTGGGGCGAGATAGTCCGCAGGGAGGCCCGCCGCCTCGAGCAGGGCGGCGCGGCGCCCGCGATCCGCCGCCGCGCGCTCCGAAAGCATCGCCTGCGCCTGGCCCGCCGCCAGCTCGCCGCTCACGATCCGCCGGCAGCACGCCGCGCCGAGCTTCGCGGCCTCGCCCTCCAAAGCCTCTATCTCCGGGCACAGCGCGAACGCGCGCCGGCGCCTCGCCTCAAGCTCCCGCGCGGCGCCCGCGCGCCTGTCCTCCAAAATCGCCTCTATCCGGCGATAGCTTCCGGACGATCTATCCGCCATCCCGCATCCGGCCTTTCTGCCGCGCCGCGCTTTCGCCGGCGCCCATGCCTTCGCTGCCGCCGCGAGAATCGCCGGGCGAGCCGCCGGCGCCCCCGTTGCCGGAGCCGGGCGTTACGCCGGGCGGCCTTCCCGCTCCAGCGCTTTCGCCCGCCGCATCAGTCGCGCCCGCGCCCCCCGCTGCGCCAGTCTCGCCGCCCTCGCCTGCTCCTCTGCCGATCGGCTCGCCCGCTGCGCCGGCCCCGCCTGCGCCCGCGTCTCCCTGCCCGGCAGAACCCGCGCTTTCGCCGGCGCCCTCGCCTGCTGCGCCAGCCCCGCCGCCATCGCCGGGCGCCCCCCCGCCGGGCGCCTCCGCCTTGCCGCCGAAGCCGTAGCTCACGAACTGGCCGTAGATGTCGTCGTCGTACTCGCGCTGGTCGTAGTCGGCCTGCGCGTAGTCGCGCGACTTGCCGCCCCGCCTGCCGCCCCCGCGCGGCGCCGCCGCCTGCCCCTGCGCGCCCGCGCCAGCGCCTTCCGCGCCTGCGCCCGCACCGCCGGCCCCCGCCCTGCCGCCAGCAGCCGATCCGCCCGCCGCGACAGCCGCGACAGCCGCCGCGATCTTTTCGGGCGTGTCCAGGCCGCGCCGGTGCCAGTCCTCCAGAATCCTGTCGTAGTAGGCCAGCCCCGCGTTTGTCGCGTATATCGACCGCTTCAGCGCCAGCTCGATGATCTCCATCGAAAAGCCGAGCCGGTTCACCCACTTGTCCACGAGGGCCTCCTGGTACTCGTCCAGCGGCTTGCGCAGCTTGAGCTTCTTCTGCACCTGCTTGGCCGCGCCCTTCGCGGCCGCGTACTCCCTCATGTGCCGCTCCACCTCGGACGAGTTGCGTATGCCCTTGGCGTGCCAGCTCTCGGCGACTTTCAGGATGTACGGCTTCGTCAGCGCGCCGTTGTCGAAGCAGTGCCGGAACAGCAGCATCATCACATCCTCCTCGAAGCCGTAGCGGTCGAACCAGGCGTCGATGTCCGTGTACCACGAGGGGGCCATGATGCCGCTGAAAAACGTGTTGTTGATCGCCTGTATGAGCTGGCGGCGCTTGGAGCTGCGCCGGCTGGCGGCGGCCGCCTCGTCGGGCGACGAGGTGGACTTGGGCCGGTAGAACCTGTTTATCTCCTTTTCCTTCAGATCCGCGAGGACCACGCCGTCGCCGGCCCACTTCAGCAGCTCTAGGTTGCCCATGAACACCAGGCCGCTCTTGACCGTTTCCGCGGGCAGGTCGAGGATGTGCGACAGCTCCTGCACGGAGGGAGTCTTGTTTTTCCCGGCGAGAAAGAGGCAGTAGACGTATATCTTGACATACTCGCTTTTGAGCGCGGGCATGTACTCGCTGATAAAAATATCCGGCACCAAAGTGTCCGAATACAGCAGCGACTTAAAATTCACATATTGCATGAGCCATCCTGTCCGCGCGCCCGCGCGCGGCTTTCGCGCGGCCCCGACCCGCCGCGCCCCGCTCCAAACGCCGCCCGCGCCCCCGAATCCGCCGCAAGCGCCCGCCAATCCTGCGCCGCCTGCCAAGTGCCGCCCGCCGCCTTATGCGCCCCGCCGCCATCTGCCGCGCCCTGGCCAGCCTTAAACGCGGCCCGCCCGTGCCATAGGCGTCCGCTGCGCGCCCCCGCCGCAAGCGCCCTCCAGCCCCTGGCGCCGCATCACGCGCCTTCGCCGCGTCAGCCGCCCCCGAACCCGCCGCCGCCGTTCAGCGCGTCGTACACGGCCGCGTACTTCGCCGCCGTGTCGTCCCACGAGAGCGTCGTCGCCATGCACCTGCCGACGAGCCTGTCCCACGTCCCGCCACCGCCCGCGCGCACCTGCAGCGCGCGGTTGAGCGTGTACAGCATGTCGTGCGCGTTGTAGTTCGCGAACGAGAAGCCGTTGCCCTCGCCCGTCTCGTCGCTGAGCGGGACCACGACGTCCTTGAGCCCGCCCGTTTCGCGGACGATCGGCACGGTGCCGTACCTGAGCGCTATCAGGTGCTTCTCGCCGCAGGGCTCGACCCGCGACGGGCGCAGCAGGATGTCGGCGCCGCCGATGAACAGCGTTTCGGGGATGCCGCTGCCGTTGCCGCCGCCCCCGCCGTTGCCATTGCCATTGCCGCCTCCGTTGCCGCCTTCGCCGTTGCCATGGCCACCATTGCCATTGCCGCCTCCGCTACCGCCGTTGCCATGGCCGCCGTTGCCATTACCGCCCCTGCCGTTGCCGCCTCCGCTACCGCCCCCGCCGTTGCCGCCGCCGTTGTACATACTATACGCCACCTGCTGCGGAAATTCAAGCGCCTTGGCCGTAAAAAAGTCGTGGTAGTCCACGATGGCGCCCTTGCTCGCGAACACGAGCTGGACGCCCGCCCTCACGATGTCGTAGAACACGTGCTTTATGAGGTCCATGCCCTTGTCGAAGTCCAGATTGTCCGACGTGACGACCACGAGCGGCAGCTCGCGCCCCTGCTTGAGGCCGAGCGCCCTCTGCAGCCGGAGCTTGTTTTCCGGCTTGGCCCTCGCGCATGTTTTGGCCGTGTAGTTGGCGCAGAGCGCCGGATCGGTCGCCGGGTCGTACAGCGCCGTGTCTATTCCGCACATGATGCCCGTCAGGTCGGCGGAGCGGCTCCTTATGATGCCCTCCAGGTTCTCGCCGTAATACGCGTGCTGGATCTCGCTGGCGTAGTTCTCGCTCACCGTGACCAGCCTGTCCGAGTACAGCAGCCCGCCCTTCAGGCTGTTCGCCTGCCCGTAGAACTCCAGCGACGCGGGCGAGAAGTAGTCGCCCGGCAGGTCGAGCCTGTCCAGCATGTCGTAGCGCGAGCATATGCCCTGAAACTGCATGCTGTGTATGACGGAGATGATCCTGTAGTCCTTCTTGTAGGCGTGCCTGTGGTGGTTCGTCGCGATGAGGATCGGGATGTAGCTCATCTGCCAGTCGTGGCACTGTATGATGTCCGGCTCGAAGTCTATGTGGAACAGCATGCAGAGCACGGCGTGGCTGAAGCACGCGAACCGCTCGACGTCGTCCACGACGGACGAGTACACGCTGTCCCGCTCGAAGTAGCCGCCGGCCGACACGAGGTACACGGGCACGCCGCCGTAGGACGTGCCGTAGATCCTGCACGGGTACGTCCTGCGCCCGAGCGTCGCCTCAAACTCGTGCAGCAGCTCGGCGCTTTTCGCGTACTCGCGCGGTATGCCGGCGTACATCGGAATCACCGCGCGGACGTCCATCCGCTTCCGCAGGGCGCCCGACAGGTTCGCGACGACCCTGCCCAGATGCCCGATGTTTGTGAAGGGCTCGAACTCGGATGCGGCGATCAGCACTTTTTTCCTCATGTCAGCCACTTAGGATACCGCCTTTCATACAGCTTAGCTTGCGCTTCGCGCAGCTTGCGTTATGGTTAATGGCCCGCATTTGGCCTGCATGCCGGCTTGCATTTGGCCTGCATGCCGGCATATAGTATACATATAGTTTATGGCTCGCATGGCCCGCATATATTGCGCGGCCCGCGCATGGCCCGCATTTGACCCCGATGCGGCCTGCACGCGGCCCGCGTGCATCCCGCATATGGCCCGCGAGATCTCGCAGCTCCGTTGACACTGCATATTTTACCATTTTCTCATGCGCTAAACAAATTATACTCGTGTTCGATTGGAAATTCCGACCGCAATTTGCGGTCGGACAGAGGAAACGAGTATCACTGACTCGCGTTTAATGGAAAGTTCAAATGCTCGTCAGTATAATGTGGGCTTAGCGCCCACACCCAGAATCGGAACGGGAAAGCGCGGTTTCCCCGTTCATCGCGGGCGCGTTGCGCTCATCCGCGCGGCGCAGCAACTTGCAGGCGCTGGCTTTTTGCTGTTTGCTGCGGTGCGCGCGCCTGCAAGTCGCTAATGTGGGCTTAGCGCCCATGCGATTGCCTGATCGATTGCCTGGGTGCGATTGCACGGCCGATTGCCTAGCACCTGGCGCATGCAGCGGCCCGCGCCGCCTCTCCCGAGCGCCTTGCGCTTTGTTGCGTTAAATTTGCTTTCAGTGTATACTAAGTATGCCGAAGCCGATGAAAATCATTCGTTACAGGAAATTTTTGAGGAGGCGCAGCATGGGATATAAAGTTTTTTTCGGAAATTATAAAGGCGGCGTTGGCAAAACCACCAGCGCATACAATATTGCCGTAGAATTAGCGAAAGATCCCAATGATAAGAAAAAAGTGCTCCTTATTGACCTTGACCCTCAATCGTCTTTGAGCGAAGTATGCATGAGCGCGTTTGACAAAGACAAACAGCTGGATCAGCTGGCAAAAGACGAAACGCTCAACTATATTTTCACGGTGTGCATGCAGGCAAAGAAAATGGGGCGCCCCCACTTTGCGGTAAGCGCCGACAAAACCGTTAAAACCGCAAACGCCATTGATTTTATTCCCAACAGCTTGTTTTCGCCCTTTGGAGGATTGGACAAGATCAGCATGGATATGGGAAAGAGCGCGGAGAATTTACTGGTGTTGCGCGACTTTATTGAGGGAAATAATTTGAACGGCAAATATGATTTTATTTTCTTTGACTGCCCTCCAAGCAACAACTTAATAACCCAAAGCGCTTTCTTGTATTCGGATTACTATGTAATCCCAACGATTATGGATCCGTTAAGCTCTAAAGGCGTCCAGCACTACATATCCGTAATCGAGAGGATTTACAAGAATTACTGCGAAGAGGGCGAATATGCGGATGCACTGTCTCTGCTTTTTGGGAGCGCGCCGCAACTTATCGGCGTATTTGAAACTATGCGCAAAGGCAATACAAATACTGGCATTTATCGAAAAGGCATTGAATCGGCAGGGTATTATTTATTTGAGCACGAAATAAAAGACAGAAAGGACACTTCAGAGACAATGGGCATGGGCGCCGAAGCAAATTCTTATGAATATGTCGCCCTCGCGGCAGAATTTCTGGGACGCATCAAAGCGATAGGAGGTTGAGCGCCTTGGATAAAGCAAAGGCCATTCAAGCTATCGAAAGGCACATAAATGCCAGCTGTTCGCTGGGGCTTAAGGACGATGAAGCAATTTTTACCGATATTTTAAACTTCATCAAATCCAGCAAATCCAGCGAAAACGCAAATATTTCTGTTTATCCGGACAGGCAGAAAAGAAATAAATATGGCGAGGCTGATTTTCAAGCCATCGCATCAGATGAAATCGCGGATATATCCGCATATGATATAGACGCCCGTGTCGTGGCGAACAAAGACAATGCCCTGAATTTTTGGTGTTTGCTGAATGACGAAGAAAGATGCGGCTTCACCATTTTTGAATTGAATGTAATACTTTACCTTATCTCAAGGCGCTACAACAAGTACCAAAAAAAGGACAAAAAAAGGATTATATCTATAATAAATGCCGTGGCAAAAAACAAAAGAATGGCCGACTCATATAAAAATATAGTTGTATAAGCAGGCGCATAGTTCGAGCGCGATTTTGGCGCGCACAGGGCCCGCAACGCAAAACGCGCCGCAGGCCAGACCTTTGCCATGCCTTTGCCATGAAAACAAAGCCTCAAAGCCCCCGCGCCGCTTGCGCGCCGGCGGCGCAAATGTTATACTGGCATTGACCGCGACATGCCGCGCTCAATGATTTTTTTGCCACTATAATATTGGACTATGGGGAGGTTTCTAAATGGGTAAGACGAAACAGACGATGGACGGCAACGAGGCCGCCGCGTATGCCTCATACGCATTCACGGAGGTTGCCGGGATATTCCCGATAACGCCGTCGTCGCCGATGGCGGAGCACATCGACGAGTGGTCCGCCAAAGGGAAAAAGAACATATTCGGCCAGCAGGTCGCCGTCACGGAGATGCAGTCCGAGGGGGGCGCCGCAGGCGCGGTCCACGGCTCGCTCGCGGCGGGCGCGCTGACCACGTCGTACACCGCGTCGCAGGGGCTGCTGCTCATGATCCCGAACATGTACAAGATCGCGGGCGAGCTGCTGCCGGGCGTGCTGCACGTCAGCGCCCGCGCCCTGGCCGCGCACGCGCTGTCCATATTCGGCGACCACTCGGACGTCATGGCCTGCCGCCAGACGGGCTTCGCGATGCTCGCGTCCACGAACGTGCAGGAGATCATCGACCTCGGCGCGATCGCGCACCTGGCCGCCATAAAGGGGCGCGTCCCGTTCCTGCACTTCTTCGACGGCTTTCGGACGTCGCACGAGATACAGAAGGTCGAGCTCGTCGATTACGCGGACTACGCGAGCCTGCTCGACAGGGAGGCGCTGAAAAGCTTCCGCGACAGCGCGCTCAACCCGGAGCACCCCGTGCTGCGCGGCACGGCGCAGAACCCGGACATCTTCTTCCAGGCCAAGGAGGCGTCCAACAGGTTCTACGACGCCGTCCCCGGCATAGTGCAGGGCTACATGGACGGGCTGGCCGCGATCACGGGCAGGCCGTACAGGCTGTTCGACTACTACGGCGCGCCGGACGCCGACAGGGTGATCATCGCGATGGGCTCCGTCTGCGACACGATAGAGGAAACCATCGACCACCTGGGCAGGGGCGGCGAGAAGCTCGGCCTCGTGAAAGTCCGGCTGTACAGGCCGTTCAGCCCGGAGGCCATGTTCGCCGCCATCCCCAAGACCGCGAAGGCCATCGCCGTGCTGGACAGGACAAAGGAGCCGGGCGCCCTGGGCGAGCCGCTGTACCAGGACGTGCTGAACGCGTACTACGAGAAGGGCGAGCACCCGACGGTCGTGTCCGGCAGGTACGGGCTCGGCTCGAAGGACACGACGCCGGGCCAGATCCTCGCCGTGTACGACAACCTGAAGGCGGCCCAGCCCAAGAACCACTTCACGCTGGGCATCGTGGACGACGTGACGCGGCTGTCGCTACCGCTGAACGAGCACCTGGACACGACGCCGCCGGGGACAAAGAGCTGCAAGTTCTGGGGCCTGGGCTCCGACGGCACCGTCGGCGCGAACAAGAACTCCATCAAGATCATCGGCGACCACACGGACATGTCCGTGCAGGCGTATTTCTCATACGACTCCAAAAAGTCGGGCGGCATAACCGTCTCGCACCTGCGCTTCGGCGACGCGCCCATCAAATCGACGTACTTCGTCAGCAAGGCGGACTTCGTGGCCTGCCACAACCAGTCGTACATCGACAGGTACGACATCGTGGAGGATCTGAGGGACGGCGGCACGTTCCTGCTGAACACGCTGTGGGACGAGGGCGAGCTGGGCGCCAGGCTGCCCGCCAAGGTCAAGCGCTACATAGCGCGGCACGACATCAAGCTCTGCACCATCGACGGCATATCCATCGGGCGCGAGCTGGGGCTGGGCTCGAGGATCAACGTCATAATGCAGGCGGCGTTCTTCAAGCTCGCGGCCATCATCCCGATCGACGACGCCGTCAAGTACATGAAGGCCGCGGCCCTGAAATCCTACGGGAGCAAGGGCGAGGCCATCGTGGAGATGAACTACAAGGCCGTCGATCGCGGCATATCGGAGGTCAGGGAGATCAGCGTGCCCGCCTCGTGGGCGGACGCGGAGGACGCGCCGGCCGCCGCGAAGCCCGTGCCGGACTTCATAAGGGACGTCATGGAGCCGATGAACGCGCAGGTCGGCCACAGGCTGCCCGTCAGCAGCTTTGTCGGCAGGGAGGACGGCACGTTCCCCCAGGGCACGACGAAATACGAGAAGCGCGGCATAGCGGTGGACGTCCCGGAGTGGCAGCCCGAGGCGTGCATACAGTGCAACCAGTGCTCGTATGTCTGCCCGCACGCCGTCATCCGGCCGTTCCTGCTGGACGAGGCCGAGGCGAAGGCGGCGCCGGAGGCGTTCAAGACGAAGAAGGCCGTCGGGCGCGGGCTCGACGCTCTCAGCTTCCGCATGCAGGTGTCGCTACTCGACTGCACGGGCTGCGGCAACTGCGCCGAGGTGTGCCCCGCGAAGACGAAGGCGCTCGCCATGAAGCCCGCCGCCGCGCAGGAGGCCGAGATCGCCAACTGGGAGTACGCCATGTCGCTGCCGCACAGGGACAACCCGCTCAACCCGGAAACCGTCAAGGGCAGCCAGTTTGAGACCCCGCTGCTCGAGTTCTCCGGCGCGTGCGCGGGCTGCGGCGAGACGCCGTATGCCAAGCTCGTCACGCAGCTGTACGGCGACCGCATGATGATAGCCAACGCGACGGGCTGCTCGTCCATATGGGGCGGCAGCGCGCCGTCCACGCCGTACACGACGAACCACGAGGGCAAGGGGCCGGCGTGGGCGAACTCGCTGTTCGAGGACAACGCGGAGTTCGGCCTGGGCATGTTCCTGGGCGTCAGGCAGATCAGGGGCAGGCTCTACGAGCTGGCGTCCGAGCTGGCCGAGATCGGCGGCATGGACGCCGGCGTGGCGGAGGCGGCCGGCGCCTGGCTCGGCGCGTTCCTGGACGGCAAGAGGACGAAGCAGGCGTCGGCGGCGCTGCTCGCCGCCATATCCGCGTATTCGGGCGGCGACGCCAGGGCGAGGGAGATCATCGCCGAGATAGCCGAGAAGAAGGACTTTCTGGCCAAGAAGTCGCAGTGGGTGTTCGGCGGCGACGGCTGGGCCTACGACATAGGCTACGGCGGGCTCGACCACGTGCTCGCGTCGGGCGAGGACGTCAACGTGCTCGTGTTCGACACGGAGGTGTACTCGAACACGGGCGGGCAGTCCTCGAAGGCGACGCCGACCGGCGCGGTCGCGCAGTTCGCGGCGTCGGGCAAGGCGACGAAGAAGAAGGATCTCGGCCTGATGGCGGCCAGCTACGGCTACGTGTACGTCGCGCAGATCGCGATGGGCGCGAACCAGGGCCAGGCGCTCAAGGCCATCGCGGAGGCGGAGAGCTATCCGGGGCCGTCGCTCGTCATAGCATACGCGCCGTGCATAAACCACGGCATAAGGATCGGCATGGGCTGCACGCAGAAAGAGGAAAAGCTCGCGGTCGAGGCCGGCTACTGGCACCTGTACAGGTACAACCCGCAGCTCAAGGCGGACGGGAAGAACCCCTTCACGCTGGACTCGAAGGACCCGACGGCGCCGTACCGCGACTTCCTGATGGGCGAGGTGCGCTACTCGTCGCTGACGCGCTCGTTCCCGGAGAGGGCGAAGGAGCTGTTCGTGAGCGCGGAGGCCGCGGCGAAGGAGCGGCTGGAGTCTTACAAGAGGCTGGCGGCGAACTAGGCGAATCACGCTCGCGGGCGGCAATAATGCAGGAGAATCACGCTCGCGGGCGGCAATGTAGGGGAATCACGCTCGCGGGCGGCAATGGCGGAAATCGGGGAGGGATTTTTGGCTTGGCTGGCGGCACTGTTGAATTTAAGGCGAACGCGAACGGCCTCGTGATTGTTTTTGACAGGGACGAGGGCTTTGACGAGATCTACGGCCAGATTGCCAGAAAGCTCGAATCCAGCGGGTATTTCTTCCAGACGCGCTACTTGGTGACGCAGTACAGGGGAAGGCAGCTGTCCGCCGGCGAGGAGGGCGCCATCATCCAGATGATGGCCGAAAAGACCGGCGCCCGGACCGTGATATTCGAGATGGACAGGGCCTATGGGCAGGAGGCGGCGCGGGGCGCCGCCTCGGCCCTGCGGCCTGGGCAGGCTGGAGGAGGTGGCGCGGGCTGGCAGGCGGGCCGCCCGCAGGCGCATGGCGGCGGGGGCGCGAGCGCAAGCGGGGGCGGCTACTGGGCGGACGGGCCGGACGGCGCGGGCGCGGGCGGGAGCGCGGGCATTGGCCTGGGCGCCGCCGCGCGCGGCGAGGCGCCGGATCCGGGCGGCTGGCGCGGGCCGGACGCTTACGGGCCGGACGCTTACGGGCAGAACGGCCGGGGGGCAACCGCCTACGGGGCAAACAGCCACGGAGCGGGCGATCGCGATGGCCCGCAGCTGTTCGGCCCGCAGGCGTTTGAGCGCGGCGAAGCGGGCGGCGGCTATGCCAGCGGCAGCGCGGGCGGCGGCGGCAACGCGCACAGCGGTAGCCATGCCGCAGGCGACTATGCCGCGGGCGCCGCGCCAGACGGCGGCTGGGGCCGGGGCGCCGACCTCGACGAGTGCATGACGAAATACGCGCGCGGGACGCTCAGATCGGGCATGGTCGTCAGCTACGAGGGCAACGTCGTGGTCGTCGGCGACGTGAACCCCGGCGCGGAGGTCGAGGCCACGGGCAACGTCATCGTGCTGGGCACCCTGCGCGGCATCGTCCACGCGGGCGCCAGCGGCGACAGGCGTGCGACCGTGATCGCGCTGAACCTTCGCCCTACGCAACTTAGGATAGCCGACATCATAACCAGGCGCCAGCCTTTTAGGAGCATCCAGAAGCCCGCGCCCGAAATCGCGAGCATAAAGGACGGAACCATCGTCGTCGAGGCGCTGCTGCCCGCCGCCAAATAGCAGGCTGCGGCGCGGACAAGGAACATTCAAATATGATCAAGAACAGATGCGCGGCGCTGGCATACCGCCTGTTTTGCTTCGCGTTCGCG
>JAISFK010000002.1 GCA_031263625.1 Clostridiales bacterium | reverse complement strand
CAGACGGCGGCGTACAGCGTGGAGATCTGGAAGCGCTTCCGCAAGTGGGGCGGCATACCCACAGCCCTCACCCAGAACGTGAAGGATCTGCTGGCCTCAAGGGAGATAGAGAATATTTTTGAGAACAGCGACTTCATCTATATGCTCAGCCAGGCGCAGGGCGACCGGCAGATACTCGCCAAGCAGCTCGGCATATCGCCGCACCAGCTTTCCTACGTCACGCACTCGAACGCCGGCGAGGGCCTGCTGTTCTACGGAAACGTGATCATCCCGTTCCGCGACAATATGATCACGCCGTCAACAAGCCGCGAACTGTACGGCATAATGACGACGAGGTTTTCGGACAGGGGGGCGGGGGCATGAGCGGGCTGGCCATTGTCCCTATCTCGCTGCGGATCGCGGCGGGGTTCGTCCGCGAGCACCACCGCCACTGCTCCCCGCAAAAGGGCCACAAATTCTCAATCGGCCTGGCCGCGGGAGGAACGCTTGTCGGCGTGGCGACCGTGGGGCGGCCAATAGCGCGCGCGAATGACGACGGGATCACGGCGGAGGTCACGCGGTGCTGCGCGCTCGACGGCCAGCGCAACGCGAACAGCCAGCTGTACGCCGCCGCGCTCCGGGCCGCGAAGGCCATGGGCTACCGCCGCGCCATAACCTACACCCTGCCGGAGGAAAGCGGCGCGAGCCTGAAAGCGGCCGGCTTCAGGCTCGACGGGCAGACGGCGGCGCGCGCGTCGTGGAGCTCGCCGTCAAGGCCGCGCGCGGCGCCGGAAAAATACCCCGCCGGCAGGAAAAACCGATGGATAAAATATCTTTGAGAGAGGGGGAAGGAGCCCAAAGTGCGCAGCAAAGCAGCCCTGAAAAACGCCCGCGGCGGGCTGGCGGGGCGCGGCGCGGGCGCGGGCGAGGAAATCCGCGCCAGCAGGCGCGAAGCGGATTTTGACCTGCGGGGAGCGCGGCAGGGCGAAGCCGCCTTTTCCCAAGCCGGGAAAAGCTCCGGCGGCAAGCCCGATCGCAAACAGGCGCGCCAGCCCGAACGGGCAGAACCGGCGCATGGCGCCGCATCGGGAACGAGCGGGCATTCCGCGCCCCAATTCGGCGGCAAGGCGGCGCGGCCCGGCCCGCCGCCGCGGATCGCCGGCGGCCCGGCGGGGAGCGCGCCTGCCGCCGAAGCGCCCCAAACAGCGGCGCCGGCGGGCGCCCCGAAGGCCGCGGAGCCCATGCGCGGCGGCGCGGCGGCGCGAACTGGCGCCCCGCCGCCGAAACGAGCGGCCGGCAAACCGGAATCGCCGCTTCGCGCGGAAAGCCGCGGCCGGCTGAACTTTGCGCGGGAGGAAGCCGCGCCCGCCCCGGAAGGAAAGCGGGAGCAGCCCAAGCCGCCCGGCGGCAGGGCGGAGCCCGCCGCGGAGGCCGCCCAATCCGGCGAGCCGCCAAAACCCGCCGAAACGCCAAAAGCAGGCCCGCCCGGCGCGCCGCAGCCAGCAGGCGCGCCCAATCCCGCAAGCGGCGCGCCGGGCGCGCCGCCCAAACCAAACAAGCCGGGCAGGCTGCAGTTCGCAGCCGGCGAAGCGCCGCCCGGCAAGGCAAAAATTGGCGGCGGCAGCAAGCCCGGCAATGCGCAAAAGCAGGCCGGCAAAGCCGCCGGGAAACTCGAAACGGCGGAACCGGAGCTGCCGCAAAAGAAGAAAACCCGCGCGGGGCGCGCATTTGACGAGAAAGCGGGCGAGCCCAAGCGGAAGCTGCGTTTCGAGAGCGAGGCCATGCCACGGGCCGGGCGCCTGGGAGGCCCGCTACCGCTCCGCCCCGCAAAAGCGGCGGGCGGCGCCGCCCTGGCGCTCGGGCACCGCGAGATGTTCCAGGATGAAAAAGAGAACGCCGGCACGGAAGCGGCGCACAGGGGCGAAATGGCCGCGGAGGGCGCCGCCCGCGCGGCTCTGCGCCACCGCAGGACCGCGCCGCGCCGAAAAGCCGCGAGGCTGGAGCGCAAATCGGCCAGAAAGCAGACCAGCCTCTCCCTCCAAAAGGCCACCGCCGAAAACCCCGGGATGAAAAGCGGCCCCCTCGCCCGCCTGCAGCAGAAGCGGAAAATCAGAAAAGACTACGCGAAAGCCGCGCGGGAAGCCGCGACAGCGGCGGGGCGGGCAAAGAGCGCCGGATCCGCCGCGGCCGGCGCGGCCAGGGCGCTTGCCGGCGCCGCCGGGCGGCACCCGGCAGCAGCCGCCGCGGCCGCGCTGGCCGCGCTCGCGCTGTACGCCCTCGCGTCGCTCGCCGGGGCGCTCGGCGGCATGGGGGGCGGCGGCCTGGGCGGCGCGCTCGCCGCGTCGTATCTCGCGGAAGACGCCGACATAGACAGCGCCGAGCTGGCCTACACCGAATGGGAGGCCGACCTGCAGCTGCAGATCGCCGGCGCGGAGAGCGCCCGCCCAGGCTATGACGAGTACCGGCGCAGCGCCGGGGAAATCAGCCACAGCCCGCACGAGCTGATGGCGTATCTGACGGCGAAGCGCCAAAATTTCTCGTATCCGGCGGTCGAGCCGGAGCTGAGGGCGCTTTTCAGCGAGCAGTACGCGCTGGCGTTCACGGCGACGGCCGAAACGCGGCACAGAACCGTCACGAAAACCGACCCGAAAACAGGCAAGCCCTACAGCGCGCAGGAGGCTTACGACTGGCGCGTCCTGACCGTCACGCTGGCGGCGCGGCCTTTTTCCGAAGTCGCCCTCGGCCATCTGGGCGGCGACGAGAGCGCGCGCTACGCGCTGCTCCTGCTGTCGAAGGGCAACAGGCAGCTGCTCGCGAACCCGCTCGGCGATCTGGACTGGATCGCCAGCGCCACGGGCTACTACGGCTGGCGCGCAGACCCCGAAAGCGGCGGGAAAGAGCTGAGCCGGGGCGTGGACATCGCCGCGGCGCCGGGCGCCGAGATACGCTCGGGGCAGGACGGCACGGTGGCTTTCGCGGGCCATTCGGACGGCTATGGAAACACGGTCGTCATCGAGGGCGCCGGCGGCCTCGCGAGCAGGTACGCGCATTGCGGGAGCCTGCTGGCGGCCGCCGGGCAGGCCGTGAAGGCGGGCGACGCCATCGCGACGGCCGGCGAGGCGGGCCTGCGCCTTGAGGTGCTGAAAGACGGCGCATACCTCAACCCGATCTTTTTTGCCGCCAGCGCCAGCCGGGGCGGCAGCGGCAGCCCCGGCGGCGCGCCGGGCTGGGCCGATCCCGGCGCGCCGATGGGCGACGGCAGCTACGGCGCGCTCATGGCCGAGGCGGAGCGCCACCTGTCGAAGCCGTATGTGTGGGGGGCCTCCGGGCCGAACAGCTTCGACTGCAGCGGCTTTGTCTGCTATGCGTACCGCGTTTCCGGGGTTTACGATTTTGGGCGCATAACCGCGAACGCCATATACAGCCGCTGCGCCCCCGTATCGCCCGGCGACGCCAAGCCCGGCGACATCGTGGCGTTCCACTCGACGTATTCGGCCGCCGCGCCCGTCACCCATGTCGGCATCTATGCCGGCGCCGACGCGGCAGGGCGCCCCAGAATGCTGCACGCGGGATCGCCCGTGCAGTACGCATATATCGACACGCCATACTGGCAGGAGCATTTCTACGGCTTTGGACGCATTAACTGAAATTTTTTTTCAAGGGGTTTTGTAGATTTTGACAAGGGTTTTTCATGCAACCGGCAACTGAAAATTTCATCCAACTGGAAAAAGGAGGAAAACATGCACAATCCCAAAATTGAAAAGGCGGCGGCCGAGATCGAAAAGACAAAGGCGAAAATCGCGGAGCTCGCGGCGAGGCTGCGCGAGCAGGAGCGCGCGAAGACCCGGCTCGAAAACGAGCAGATTGTCGCCATCGTGCGGGAGGAGAGGATCAGCGACGCGGAGCTCTCATCGCTGATGGGCGCCCTGCGCCGCGCGCGGCCGCCCGAAGCCGAAGCTCCGGCGCAAAATACGGCAAGGACGGAGGTGGCGCGCAATGCGGGCGGCGACGAAGACTAAAGCGGCCAGGCTCATGGCACTGGCGCTGGCGCTGGCGGCCTGCGCGCTCGCGCCGGCGGGCGCTGCGGCAGGCGCGGCGGCGGGAGCCGGCGCGGAGCCGGAAGCCGGGAGCGGCACCGGGCCGCAGGCCGCCAGCGCGCAGCTGGCGGAGAAGATCCCGCCGCGGCAGGCAGGCGGCGAACTGCCGGCAACGGAGAGCGGCGCGGAGCCGGAAGAAAGCGGAGCGCCGGCCGCGGGCGGCGGCCAGGCGCCGGAAGAAACAGCGCTGGCCGTCGGCGAGGTGTGGCTGGACGGCGGCACGCTCCACGTCGCCGTCGCGGGCGCGGCGGGCGGCGGGAGCCAGACGTTCGAGCTGAACCTGGGCGACTACGCCAAAGCCGGGGACGAGAGCGTCACCGTGCAGGCGGCGGACAGCCGCGGGAACAAGTCGAACGCCGTCCAGTTCAGGAACCCGTACTACGCGCCGCCGGAAGCGGCGGGAGCCGGCGGCGGCGAGGGCGCCGCGCCGGAAGGCGGCGAGCCGGCCGAAAGCCAAGAGCCGGGCGAGCCGGGCGAGCCGGGCGGCGCGCACCCGTTCACGCCCGGCGGGCAGGGGGAAGTCCTGGACAACGCCGCGGAGGGCGACGGCAAGGAATTTTTCACGGTTGAAACCGCGGACGGCAACATATTCTACCTCATTGTTGACCGCCAGCGCGGCGAGGACAACGTGTACCTGCTGAACGCCGTCACCGAGGGCGATCTCGCTTCGCTCGCCAAGCCAGGCGGCGGCGAGCCCGCGAGCGCGGAGGGCGCGGGCGGCGCCGCCGCGCCCTCCGCGGCCGCCGCGGAAACCCCCGCCCCGACGCCCGAACCGGCGCCAGAGCCGGCTTCCGAGCCCGCTCCCGAGCCGGAGCCGGAGCCGGCAAGCGCGCCCGCAAAGGGCGGCGGCGCGGGCGCCATCGCGCTCGCCGCCGCCGCGCTCATCGCAGCCGGAGGCGCGGGCTATTATTTCAAAATCGTGCGCCCAAAGAGGCCCGGCGCATGCGGCGAGGACGAGAGCGAGGGCGAGGAGGAAGCGGAGGGCGCCGAGGGCTACGGCGAGGACGATGGGCCGGGCGCGGACGGCGGCGAAAAGGAGGGCTACGGCGAATGAAACGACTACTTGCCATGATTTGCGCGATTTGCGCGCTCTGCCAGCCATTCTGCGGCTTTGCCGCCCCGTCCGGCGAGGCCGGCGGCGGCGCGGCGCGGGAGCCGTCGGGCGTGACGATAACGCTCGTCATCCCCGATCCCGCAGAACCCGCGCCCCCAGCCGAAAAGCAAGAGGCGGGCGGGCGGAAAGCGCCGGGCGCCCAGGAAGCGCCCGAGACGCCGGAAGCGCCGGGCGAGCCGGAAGCGCCCGAAACGCGGGCGCCGCAGGAGGCGCCCGCCGCCGAGGCTTACCCGTCAGACGTGGCGGAAACGCGGGAAAACGGCGGCCGGCAGATAACCAAGACATACGAGCTTGGCGCCGGCGAGAGCCCGGGCGCCATCCCGCGCGGCCCGTTCGAGCGCGACGGCTGGCGCTACGCGCTGGCCGACATCACCCGCCGCGAGACGGCGAGCGCCGAAACGCGCGAGCACGCCGAAACGGCCACGATCAGCACCGACACGAAGGATCTCGAAAAGATCCTGCCGCAGCTGCCGCAGACCATGGAATACGCGGCCGAGGACGGCTTTGCGGGGATATTGGCGCTCGACGTGGCGAGCATCGCGGTGGAGACGGCCGGCACGAAAACGTCGAGCTATGCCATGAGCGTGACGCGCGAATACCCGCGCCTGTCCGCGAGCGACGCGAGCCTCGTGCCCAAGACCGTGGAGGACAGGGGAAAGACTTTCGCCCTGGCGGGCGTGGAGTGGAAAGCGGGCGGCGCCGTCGCGGTGGACGGCGAGCAGATCCCGGAACACTACACCGCCGTCGCCACCTACACCGCGACAGGGAAAAGCACGAAAGCGACGGGCTACTCCACGAGCGCCGTTTACAGGGGGACGCTCGCGAGGCTCTCGCAGGGCAAGACCGTGTACGCCGCGCAGTTCATCGGCGAGGAAATGCCGGAGCCGCCCGAAACGGCGGCGGCGCCCGCGCTTCCCGGCGCTTCCGGCGAGAATCCCCGCGCCGGTTGCGGCCAGGAGGCGGCGGGCGGGACAGCGGCGGCCGGGACGGCGCCGGGGGCTTCCCCGGAGCCGGCAGCGGCAGCGCCCACGCCGGCCCCGCAGGCCGATCCAGCGGTCGCGGCGGCAGGCGCGCCGCCCGCAGCCACCGCCGCGCCCCCGGCGTCCGGGCAGGAGGCGGCCCTGGCGGAAAACCCGCAGCCGGCCGCCGAGCCAAGCGCGCCAGCCGAATCCGGCGCGCCCGGCTTCGCGGCGGCGGGCGCCTGCGCGCCGATAGCGGCCGCTTTCCTCGCGGCGGCGGTCGCGCTCGCCGCATTATTCTTAGCAAAAAGGAGGGCCAAGCGCCATGAGAAAAACGATCACCATGCTTCTTCCCCTGCTGATTCTGGCGACGGCGGCAGCCCCCGCCCTCGCGGCTGACTACAGCTTTTCGAGCGGCGGCGAGTCTTTGGGCTGCTTCGGCGCCGCGACAAGCGCCGAAGCGCCGGCAGGGCCGGATCCCGCCCTGTCGAACGCGCGCCGCAACAAGGACGCGGCCCTGCTGCCGCCGCCCTACGGCGCGTTCTCCGGCGACATCCCCACCGATCCGTCCAGCCCGTACCACAGCAACCTCCCGGAGAGCGGCTTCGCCCCAGCGGGGCAGGCCCTGCCGCCCATCGGAAACGAGGGCCATGCGCCGGGCGGCGCCCAGCTCGAGATCGCGCAGGCGGCCGCGCCGGCAGCCGCGCAGGCGGCGGCGCCCGTCACGGAGCCGCTGTACTATGGCGACGGCTCAATCGGGACGCTCCGGGTCGAAAAGACCGGCAGGACAGTCAGGGTGTACGAGGGGGTGGGCCTCGCGAACCTGAAAATCGGCGCGGGGCACTTCCCGGCGACATCCGCCTGGGACGGCAACGTCGCCCTCGCCGGCCACAACCGGGGCGGCTCGGCGTATTTTTCATTCGTCAAGGACTTGCAGAGCGGCGACAGGCTCACATACACGACCAAATACGGCTCGCGCGCCTACGTCGTTTATTCCAAGACGCAGATCGACGAATACGACAATCTGCCGCTCTCCTGGTCGGGCGAGAACACCCTGAGCCTGATCACCTGCGTGGCGAACGTTCCCGCAAACCGCTACTATGTGGCCGCCGCGGAGGCGCCGCAGCCCGGCCAGGCATGATTTGGGCCGCATGCTCCGGCGCGGCGATGATCATGGCCGGCAATGCCGCGCCGCAGGCAAAAAATCCCGCGGAGGCTTTCAGCGGAACAGAGCAAAAAGCCATGGGCGGCCCAATGCGGGCCGCCCAATTATTTTGCGACAAAACGCGCAAACAACAAGGAGGATACGGCATTGAATTTCAGAAAAACCATCGCCGCGCTGCTCGCGGCGGCCATGCTCGCCTGCGCGCTCCCCTTCGCGGCTTTTGCCGCCGACTGGGGCGAGGGCGACACGCTCGACGGCGCGCTGTCCGAGCTGAAGGTGGGGTTCGACCGCTACAAGCTGGACTGGCTCGCCCTGCCGGGCCTCGGCACAATCGGGCTGCGCTACTCGTACTTCATGTTCAAAAACGAGCGCACGGGCACGGTTGACGAGCACCCGGTCTACTGCATAGACCCGACCAAGGGCGGCGCCTACGAGATCGTGTCGGCGCTCGGCCCGAACGCGGACGGGAGCGACACCGCGACGTACATTCGCGGCGAGAGGGCCGGCGACCCCAAGTACCGCGCGATCCTGAACTCCGGCTACCCGCAGAACATGTACTCGAGCCTCGGCCTCCAGTCCCGCGAGGAAGGCTACTACGCGACCAAGCTCGCTCTGTGGATGTACATCCGCGGCAACGATCCGGCAGCCCTGACAATCAACCCCGGCTACGCGAGCGACGACCCGGCCGCCAGCCGCGTCCGCGAGGCGGCGGTCAGCATCTTCAACAGCGGCATGAAGATCCCCAGCTACGAGCCCGGCCTCTCGATGAGCGGGAAGCCGGACAGCGCGGCGAGGCTCGACGCGGGCGGCGAATACTACGTCCAGGAGATCGAGGTCTACGCGAGCGGCTGGATCGGCACGGATCCCGGCGCGAGCGGCGACGTCCGGCTCTCGTGGGATTCCGCGCCCCCGGCGGGCACGGCCGTCCTGGGCGCGAACGGCGAGGACATAACATCCTCCATGGGCGTCGCGATGGCCATGCAGGACGGCAGGGACGGGCGCTACGGCACGGCGACCGTCAAATTCCCCGCCGCGGGGCTTGACCCCGAGACATTCAGCCCGCCGACGCTCAACGCGTCGGCGCTCATGTCCAACAGCGAGATCTACGTCGCCTACGCGAAGATCAACAGGGACAAGTACCAGCGCTATCTTGTGGAGCGCGACCCCAAGGTCGAGCTGTCGGCCTCGTTCGTGTCCCAGATATTATGGGAAACCGACACTGGCACTGGCACCGGCACCGACACTGGCACCGACACTGGCACTGGCGGCCGCGGCACGGGCCTCCGCATACGCAAGGTGCAGGCCGGCACGAACATGCCCCTCGCCGGGGCCGTGTTTGAGATCCGCGACCCTGACGGCAGGCTGATCGGCTCGTCCGCGACGGGCGACAGCGGCGTTATAGACATGCCGCTGTCCGTGACTGGCAACTACACCGTCACAGAGACAGCCCCCCCGCGCTACCACCTTCTCCCGCAGGCGAGGACGCAGAGCGTCGCCGCCCGCTACGGCGAGATCGCCGAGGCCACGTTCGCCGACATCCCCTACGGCCTGCTCCGCGTGGCCAAGCGCGACGCGGCGAACGGGCGGCCCCTCGCCGGCGCGGCGGTGCGGATCAGGAACATCGCCACCGGCGCCGCGCGGGAGGGCGTTACAGACAGTTCCGGCTTCGCCGTGTTCGACAGGCTGCCCGTAGGCGGCTATGAAATCACGGAGATTGCCGCGCCGGACGGCTACGCGCTCGACAGCCCGGCCCGCACTGTAAATGTCACGCCGCTGTCGGAAGGCGAAACGTCCTACGCCCTCACGAACAAGGCAAAAGCCGGGCTTCGGATCGTCAAGTTTGACCGCCAGGCCATGGCGCCCATCGAGGGCGTGGCCTTTGAGATCTGGCGCGACGGCGAGCTATACGGAACTTACAGAACCGACGCATGGGGCGAGATCGAGCTTCGCGGCCTGCCCGCGGGCACGTACACGGCGCGCGAAATCGCCACGGTTCCCCCATACGCGCTGGATTCCACGGCGCAATGGATCGAGATCAGGGACGGCCAGGGCTACATCTCCGAGCTGTATTTCTTCAATCTGCAAAAGCCCGGAATGAAACTCCTGAAGGTCGATTCCGAAACGCTCAGGCCGCTGCCGAACGCGCGGTTCCTGATCTCCAGCGCGGGCGGCGCATACGCCAATGAATTTTTGACCGACATAAACGGCGAGATCGATCTGGCGGCGCTGGAGCCCGGCGCGTACCAGGTCCAGGAGCTTGCCGCGCCGGACGGCTACCTTATCGACAGCGGCGCCCGAGCGGTCCAGCTCAATCCCGGCGA
>JAISFK010000482.1 GCA_031263625.1 Clostridiales bacterium | reverse complement strand
GGCCGCTCAGGCGGGGGCGGCGGCCGCAGGTAGGCTTGGTCGCAGGATCATGGGTTCTGTTTCCAAATAGGGAGCACATGTAATGGCGATAACACAAAAAATTAACAGGCGCAAAGTCGATTTGTCCGATGCCCCTTGGACGATGCATGAGTTTTTTGCCGGAAGCGGCTTGGTTGCCTACGGTCTGAAAGATATGTTCTCTCCGATATGGGCAAACGACGTCAGCGACAAAAAAGCCGCCGTCTATCGCGCCAATTTTACGAGCGAGCATTTTGTTTTAGATGATATTGCGAATGTCAATGGAGCTAATTTGCCAGGCGCGCATTTGTCGTGGGCAAGTTTTCCCTGCCAAGATTTATCCCTTGCAGGCTCGATAGGCGGCATAGATGCGGCGCGCAGCGGGCTTGTTTGGGAGTGGCTCCGCATTTTAAGGGAAATGTTGCAACCTCCGAAAATTTTGCTGATTGAAAACGTCGCCGGTCTTCTTTCCGCAGGCAAGGGGAAGAATTATACAAAGCTCCATAACGCTTTGCTGGAACTCGGCTACAAAAGCGGAGCTATGCTGATCGACGCAGTTCATTTTGTCCCGCAATCAAGGCCGCGCGTATTTGTGATAGCGGTGAGGCGCGATATTGATATTCCGATAGAACTGGCGGATACGGGGCCGAACTGGCTACACAATAAAGCCGCCACTAATTTAGGCAATGTTTTGCCGGAATGGGTTTGGTGGCGCACTGAAAAGCCGCTGAAACGCCGAGCCAATTTAACAGATATTATCGATTTTACGCTCCCCTATGACAAGGATGGCGTATTGCGGCTCATTCCATCAAATCATCAAGCAAAACTCGAACTCACGGAAAACGCCGTGGTCACCGGATATCGCCGAACGCGCGGCGGAAAGCAGCGCTTGGAACTACGCTTTGACGGCGTGGCGGGATGCTTGAGGACGCCAGAGGGGGGCAGCAGCAAACAATTTGTTATTGTTAAGCAGAACGGCGAGCTGCGCGCGCGCCTCTTGTCCCCGCGCGAGGCGGCGCGGTTGATGGGCGCCCCTGACAGCTTTGCCTTGCCGGATGCTTGCAATGACGGATATAAAGCGATGGGCGACGCCGTAGTTTTACCCGTCGCGACTTTCATCGGAAAATCTTTTTTAATGAAATTAACGGAGATAGCGTACAGTGAGCGATACGAAACAAAACCCGCGAAAGTATTCGTCTGAAACAGAGGGATCGCAATCGCCATGGCTGGCGCATGAGTTTCAGGTTGCGTACAAAGCGTCTACAAAAGGGCCGCTTGCCTTGCTGATCCAGCTGACAAGAATAGCCAGCACAAAAGAATTTCCGCTTAATCAGGATGATTTTCTGACTGAAAACAAAGGCCAGGTGGCGGGGTTGGGCGGCGCAAATCTCAAGAAGATATTAAAAGAACACGGCATTGCCCAGATGTTGGCCTCAGAGGGCGGCCGCACTAGCCGGGGAAATATGGGTCTGATGATAAAGTACGTCGAATTTCTCAATGAGTTGCATGATAAGATGGGAAACGTGGATTTCAAAGCTTTGGAAGCCTATTGGGCGGAGCAGGTGCGCGAGTTCTTTCGCAACCAGCCGTTTGTTTTGGCCGCCGACCCAGCCAGAACGGTGGCTACAAGCATCAACGAGCTTTTTAGCCAGGCGAGAGCCCGACAAAAACAGAATCCAGGGACACAATACTTGGGCGCCATTCTGCAACATTTGGTCGCGGCGAAATTGCGAGTGATCATGCCTGAGAACAGTGTTGAAATCCACGGCGCATACGTTGCGGACTCTCCAACCAACAGGAGCGGCGACTTTGTGATTGGCCAGACGATTATTCACTGCACGACCGCGCCCAGCGAGCCGTTAATCCAAAAGTGCGCCGCCAATATTCGCGCCGGATGCCAGCCGATTATCATCACAATTTTTGAGCGTGTGCGTACAGCTCTCGACTTGGCAACCGACGCAGGCATTAGCGAACGGGCGGACGTTTGGGACGTGCAACAATTTCTGTCAACCAATGTGAACGAACACAGCTTCTTTGACGGGGCCACAAGAAACGCCAAGTTGGCAGACATTATTGAAAAATACAATGCGATTGTTGATGAAGTCGAGAGCGATCCAAGCCTGCGGATTGAGTTTGAGGCGAAATGACGGCCTATGCGCCTATGCCGAATATGTTTGGCTTGAATTGATTAGGGCGGGCGCAACCCCCTTTGGCTAGAACGGCAGCTCCGGCGTTTGGCCCAGTATGTAGCGCACGATCGCGTATGTGTCGCGGCGCGGGTTGCCCTTGCCGGAAAATTCCTCGGCGGGGCCGACGCAGGACGGGCAGCCGCCGGAGCAGGAGCACTCGCCGATGATCTTCAGCGCCGTCTCAAAAAGCTCCCCGTGGAGCTCGTACAGCTTGTCGCTGAAGCCCACGCCGCCGGGGTAGTTGTCGTATATGAACACGGTCGGGTTCTTTGTGAACGGCGAGCGCGTCTGGTAGATGACGCGGATGTCGTTGCGCCCGCACATGAGGTAGAGCGGCGCGGCGTTGGCGAGCACGTTGGACAGCCCGATCAGGGCGTCCTGGAGCCGGGCTGAGTTTTCCGTGCCGGCCGCCGGCGAAGGCCGCGCCGCGACGCCAAACGGCTGCGGAGCATTGCCATACGGCTGTGTTGGCGAACCGCCCTGCAACGCCGCGACGCCAAACGGCTGTGCCGCATCACCGAACTGTTGCGGAGCGTTGCCATACGGTTGCGGAGCGCCGCCGTATGGTTGCGTTGCGCCACCAACCTGCGCACTTCCGAACGGCTGCATCGCATTGCCATGCGGCTGCGGAGCGCCGCCGTATGATTGTGTTGTATTGCCGCCAAACTGTGCCGCGCCGCCACCAGCCTGCGCCATCCCGCTGTTCACTGCGCCGCCGGCCTGCGCCCTCTCCCCTGCCGCCGCGCCCGCTCCGACATTTGCCGCGCCGATCTGCGTTGCGCCCGCGCCCGGTGCGCCCGCCGCGGCGCCGTATGCCCCGCTTGCGGCGCCTGAGTTCGGAGCGCCCGCGCCCGCCGCGCCGCCGTTCGGCCCGCTTGCCGCGCCCGCGCCGCCAAAGATCGGCAGCTCCACCCAGTAGGCGGTTGTGTGCATCTCAAGCTCCGGCAGGTTCACGGGCCCGGAGCCGATGTTTTCGTGCGTGTTGAGCTTGATCTTCTTGAACAGCGTCACTATCGCGGTCGTGCGGATGTCCCCGCTGCCCTTTTTGACATGCCCCTCGATTTTCTCGCGCGCCACGTGCAGCACGGCGATGTCCACCGACATGTTGGCGTCCGTGTAGTAGTCCACGTCCACCTTGCGGACGTATGCCTTTTTCTCGTCAAAGTCCAGCCGCTCGACCTGGTACTGCTGCGCCTCGTGCAGGTATATGGCCTCCTCGTGCAGCAGCATCGGCGCGCTGAACCTGTCCATCTCGCCAATCACCACGGGATCTGTCTCCGATATGTCCACGATTATGAAATTCTCGTTCGACGCGCTTCTCAGGCTGATGTCCGCGGCGGGGAACACGTCCGCCATCCAGTGCCAGCGATCCCGCACATGGCGCAGGATCCGCGCCTCCTCCATGTGCTCTAGTATGTCCGCCGTCGTGCGGACGCCAAACGACTCGCCGTCCGCGAACGGCAGCTCGTAGGCCGCGCACTTGATGTGGTTGTACAGTATGACGAAGTTGTCCGGGTTTATGAGGCCGTGCTCCGGCGTCTGCCCGAAAAAATACTCCGGGTTCTTGACGATGTACTGGTCGAGCGGGCTGCCGGACGCGATCAGGAACACGGCCGACGCGCCGTGCCGCCTGCCCGCGCGCCCGGCCTGTTGCCACATACTCGCGATGGTGCCCGGATAGCCGCATATGACGCACGCCTCCAGCGAGCCCACGTCTATGCCCAGCTCCAGCGCGTTCGTTGACACGACGCCCAGCACGCTGCCGTCGCGCAGCCCGCGCTCGATCTCGCGCCGCAGCGTCGGCAGATAGCCGCCGCGATAGCCGCGCACGCGGCTGCCCGCGTTCTTGCCGGCCTTGCTGCCCGGCATCAGCCGCTCGTCCAGCGCCTCCTTCAGGTACTTCGTCAGCACTTCGACGTTCAGGCGGCTCCGCGTGAACACGATCGTGGAGATGCCGTTCTTCAGCAGCTGGGTCGCGAGCTGCCGGCTTTCGAGCAGCGAGCTCTTGCGGATGCCCAGGTTCCTGTCCACGACGGGCGGGTTGTAGAACACGAGGTATTTTTTCCCGGCGGGCGCGCCGTTGTTGTCGATCACGCGCGCCTCGCGCCCCGTCACGCGGAACGCCAGCTCGTAGGGGTTCGCGATCGTCGCGGAGCAGCATATGAACTGCGGGCTCGATCCGTAGAAGGCGCAGATGCGCAGCAGCCGGCGCAGCACGTTCGCGAGGTGGCTGCCGAACACGCCGCCGTAGTGGTGCAGCTCGTCTATGACGATGTAGCGCAGGCTCTCGAACAGCCGGGTCCATTTGGTGTGGTTCGGCAGGATCGCGCCGTGCAGCATGTCCGGGTTGCTCACTATGATGTTGCCCGCCTGCCGGATGGCCTTCCTCGCGGACTGCGGCGTGTCGCCGTCATACGTGTACGAGCGGATGGGCGCGCCCGTCAGCTTGATGAGCCCGTCCAGCTCGCTCGCCTGATCGTGCGACAGCGCCTTCGTCGGGAACAGGAGCATCGCCCGCGCGGAGTCGTCCTTCAGCATCGCGTCGAGGACGGGGAGGTTGTAGCAGAGCGTCTTGCCAGAGGCGGTGGGCGTCACGACCACGATGTCCTCGCCGTCCAGCGCCGCGTTGACGGCGGACGCCTGATGCGTGTAGAGCCTGCGGACGCCGCGCTCCGCGAGCGCGCCCGCCAGCCGGCCGTCGAGGCGCGGCGGGACGTCGGCATACGCCGCCTCCCTGGCGGGCGTCTCGCTCCAGTTCGTGACGTTCGCCATCAGCGCCTCGCTGCTCTTGAAGTATGCCATCAGCTGTTCAAGGTTCATTGGCAAACCCCCTGTTTCCCATGTTTGCGGCGCCGGACGCCGCGCCCCGGCTCGCGCCCGCGCCCGCGCTCCGGCCTAGTATTCGTTCCACGTCAGGATTTCGTCGAGATCCGCCTGCGTCAGCTTCGCCAGGAAGGTTTCGCCGGGCTTGATCACGGCGTCGATGAGCCGCTTCTTCCGCTCCTGAATTGAAAATATCTTTTCCTCGATGCTGCCCGCCGTCAGCAGCTTGACGACCTGCACGGTCTTTTTCTGGCCTATGCGGTACGCCCTGTCGGTCGCCTGGTCCTCCGCCGCCGGGTTCCACCACGGATCGTAGTGTATGACCATGTCCGCGCCCGTCAGGTTGACGCCCAGCCCGCCCGCTTTGAGCGAGAGCAGGAACAGCTCGCCGTCGCCCGCGTTGAACTCGCTGATCCGCCGGTGGCGCTCGAGCGGCTTAACCTGGCCGTCTATGTAGTGGCAGCGCAGCTTCTCCTTCTTCTCCGCCCACTCCCTTATGATGGCCAGCATGCTCGTGAACTGCGAGAACAGCAGGATCCTGTGGCCGCCGTCGATCGCGTCCAGCACGATCTCCTGCAACAGCAGCAACTTGCCGCTGTCGTCCGCGTAGTTCTCGATGAACAGGCTCGGATGGCAGCATATCTGGCGCAGGCGCGTGAGCAGCGCGAGTATGACTATCTGGCTTTTCTGGAAGCCGTTCTCCGCGATCTCGGAGGTGATCTGGTTCCTGATTTTTTCGACGTACACGGCGTATATTTTCTTTTGGGGGGCCGTCATGGCGGCCAGCATGGTCGTGTCGATCTTGTCCGGCAGCTCTTTCAGCACGTCCGTCTTCAGGCGCCGCAGCACGAACGGCCTGATCTGCCCCGACAGCTCGGCCAGAGGGGTCGGGACGGCGGCTTCGGGCGCGGGGCCGGCCGCAGGATCCGGCAGGATCGCGGTGGCTATGGTAGCTATGGAAGTTGCGGAAGCCGCAGAAGCTGCCGTAGCCGCAGTGGTTGCGGAAGCTGCGGCCGCTACCGTAGTCGCAGTGGCCGCAGAAGTTGCTGAAGCCGCAGTGGTTGCGGAAGCTACCGTAGATGCGGTAGTTGCGGAAGCCGCGGAAGCCACTGAAGCCGCAGAAAGCGCGGCGGAGCCCGCGCCGCGCCCGCCGGGCGATGGTTCGCCCGAAGCGCCGCCCGAACCATCGCCAGGATCGCCGTCTGGATCGTCGCCAAGCTCGCCGTCCGGATCATCGCCCGAATAGCCGCCTGAATATTCGTCCGGATCGCCGCCCGCCGCGCCGCCTTCCGCGCCGCTCTCCGACACCGTTTTGGCGGTTATCATCGGCGCCATCGCCATCGCGTCCGAATAGCGCTTGCCAAATTCCTTGGCCGAGTAGAGATAGCCCGGCAGGACAAAGTCGAAGAGCGACCACAGCTCCAGCAGCCTGTTCTCCATCGGCGTGCCCGTCAGCGCGAAGCGGCACGCGGCGTCCAGGCACTTGACGGACAGGGCGTTCTGCGACATGGGGTTCTTGATGTGCTGCGCCTCGTCCAAAATGCAGTAGCGGAAGCGCATGCCCTTGTATTCCTCGTAGTCCCTGCGCATGAGCGGGTACGACGTGATGGCCACGTCGTATCCCGGAATCGTCTGGATGAGCCTCGATCGCTCCGGCTTCATGCCCGTTATGATGACGTGGCTGAGCTGGGGGGTGAATTTTTCAATTTCGGCGCGCCAGTTGTACACGAGCGACGTGGGCACCACTATCAGCGAGGGCAGCCCGCGCGAGCCGCCGCCGGCCTCTCCGGCTGCCGCGCCGCTGGCCGCATCGGCCGCAGCCAGCGCCCCGCCACCAGTTGCATCGGTCGCAAGCGCGCCGGAACCAGCCGCGCCCGCCGCAACCAGCGCCAGCGAGCCGCCGCCAGTCGCAGCGGTCGCAAGCGCCCCGGAACCAGCCGCGCCCGCCGCAGCCGGCGCCAGCGCCCCGCTGCCAGCCGCAGCGCCCGCCAGCGCGCCGCCGCCCGTTTCCCCGGCCTCCTTCGCCGCCAGCAGCAGCGCCAGCACCTGCACGGTCTTCCCCAGCCCCATGTCGTCGGCGAGGATGCCGCCGAGCGAGTTGGCCGACAGCGCGCCGAGCCATTTGACGCCCGTCTTCTGGTAGTCGCGCAGGCAGTGCCCGACGGCCTCCGGGATGGCGAACTCGTTGTCCACCGGCTCCGTTATCGCCCGCACGAACTCTTTGAGAATCCGATCCCTGCCGACGTTTTTGATCTCGGAGTTGCGCAGGAAGTAGTCCAAGTACACGGCGCGGTATTTGGGCAGGGCCACGTGCCCGCTCAGGATGTCGTCGCTGCCGGCGCCGACAAACTCCAGCAGGCCCGCTATGTCGGCGGCCTCCCTGTCCATGAGGTTCAGCATGGCGCCGTCCTTGAGCTTGTAGTAGCGCTTCTTCTCGCGGATGCTCTGCATTATGCTCATGAGCTCGCCGCGCGGTATGAACTCCGTGTCGAAGTCGAGGTCCAGCAGGCCGTTGTCGGAGCGCTGGAACGACATGCTCACGCGAAAGCCCATCTTGCTCTGGATGGACGAGCGCTTGAAGCTTTCGGAATAGTAGACGGCGGCGTGCGGCTGGAGCTTCGGCAGTATGTCCACGACGAAGCCGAAGATGCTGTCGTCGTCGTACAGGTTTATGCGGCCGTTTTTGACGATGAAGTCGGATTCGGCCAGTATGTCCAGTATCGCCGACTCGCGCGCGACGTCCCGGACGACGATCACGTCGTCCGGCCTGGCCGACTTGGGCGCGGCGGCGAACGGGTTGACGGCGCGGTGCTCGCCGTAGCAGAACTTGACGTCCGCCGTCACGGCGCCGCCGCCCGGCTCCCTGTCGAGGTAGATCTCGGCGAGCAGGGGCTGCCTGTCGATGAGCGTGGCGACGTCGTCGTCGATGTCCAGCGCGCCGATCAGGTCGATGGCCGGCATTATCTCCGACACGAACCGCCCCCTGTCGTGCGATATGAAGCGGAACTCCTTTTCGCCGTACTGGCCGATCGCCTTGAGCAGCGGCAGCAGCACGGCGGCCTGCTCCCTGCGGAGCCTGCACACCCTGCCGAGGCTCGCCGCGCCCTTGCACAGCACGGCGTCGGCGCTCTCCGTCATGGGGAACACGTTCCCGCCCGTGTCTATGCGCAGGATGAAGTCGCCCTTGTCGCGGCTCAGGCGGAACTTCACGCGCAGCTCCCCGCCCACGGCGGCCCTGAACCGCTCGCGCGAGCCCTCCAGCTCGACCGAGAGCCGGCCGCCGCCGCGCTCCACGATGTCCAGCAGCTTGCGCAGCGGCGCGTCCGCGAGCCTCAGAAACTTGCCGCTGAACGCGCTGAGCTGATTCAGCACCGCATCGACCGCCCTGGTGTTGTAATAGTAGCCCATGTCGAGCGTGTCGCGCAGATGCGCGGGATCCTGCTCGAACATCTCCTGCAGCAGCTCCACCAGCTGCGCGTCCGGCTCGCCGAAGCAGTGCCTGGCCGCGTCGAACGTGAACTTCTTGCCGAAGGCGAACGGGCGCCTCGTGCGCAGGGCCCGCAGGAAAGCGGCGACGTCCTTCACGATGTACGAGTAGGACGCCCCGGAGTCGGGCGGCCCCCCGATCCGGAAATAGACCGACGTGCGGAGCGCGCCGTAGCTGCGCGTCCATTCGTCGGACACGAACAGGATGGGCTCAAGGCTCACCAGCTGCTGCGCCGCCTGCCCCAAGCCAGCGCCGGCGCCCGCGCCGGGCAGGGCGGCCAGGCCGCGCTGGCCCGCGCCGCCCGCGGCGGCCCCGATGGCGGCGGCGCCCCTGCCCGCCGCCTGGCCCGTGACGCCCTGGGCAGCGAACAGATCGAATATGCGCTTCGCCTTCTCGCGATCCTTCAGGCCGTCAAAAAAGCCGTCCTTGTCGCGCTCGTGGATGAGCGTCAGGACGGAGGCTATGTGGGAGCAGAACGAATCCCTGGAGCTGTACAGCCGGCAGCTGCACTGGGTCGTGGCCGGCCTGCCGTCCAGCGAGAACACCACGCTCACGTTGCGCTCGTGCGGGGGATCCGACACCGTCGCGGTGAATATGTTCCTCTGCGGGTTGTACTGGATTGAGCGAACCTGGAGGCTGCGGCCCGGCCTGTTCGCCCCGCCGCCGGACGGCTTGTCGGCGAGCTTGCCCATTATGTAGTCCGTGTCGATTTTGAATACCATTGTTATGGCCGCCCCTTTTCAAGTGTGCCGAAAGGCTTGAGCGCGAAAGCT
>JAISFK010000447.1 GCA_031263625.1 Clostridiales bacterium | reverse complement strand
CCAGGGCGATCGGGGTTGCGTGCGAGGGCCGCGCCGAACCCATGATCAAGTGGCCGAACGACATCGTCTGCGGCGGGAAGAAGGTCTGCGGCATACTGGTTGAGGCGGGCGGCATCGAGGGCGCCGCCGGCGTTGCCGACGACGTTGCCGACGCTGCTGCAACCGCTATTGCCGGCACCAGCGGTGGCGCCAGTAGCGGCGCTGGCGATAGCCGCGCCGGCGGGCGTTCGCATTTGAGCGAGGCGGGAGGCGGCGCCATAGCCAGCACCAGCGCTGGCGGCGCATGTTTCAGATACGTGATTGTGGGCATCGGTGTGAATGTCAACCTCGATGCCGACGACATGCCGCCTGAGCTCGCCGAAAGCGCGACGTCGCTGAAGCTGGCCTGCGGCCGGACGGCGGATCTTGACGTCGGGCGGCTGGCAGAGGGCATTTTGAGCGCGTTCAGCGAGGACTATCGGGCGTTCGCCGGGCGCGGCGAGGGCGGCGGATCTGTTTGCGCTGGCGCGGATTGCGGCGGCAGTTCTGGTTGCGCTGGCGTTACGGGTCGCGAGGATAGCTCTGGCAGCGCGGTCGGAGCGGGAAGTGGCGGCAGCGCTGACGGCGAGCACGGCATGAGTAGCGCTGGCGGCGCAAGCGGCAGTTGTAGCGCAGGCCGTGGGCGCGGTACGCACGGCATGAGTAGCGCGAGCGGCAGTGGCGGCGCGGACTTTTCCGAGGGCTCGCCGTTGCGGGCGTACTATATGGCGCGCTGCGTCAACATCGGGAGGGCGCTGACAGTCGTCCGGCCCGACGGCTCTTTTGACGCGACGGGCGTCGGAATATCGCCGGAGGGGCATTTGATCGTCGAGCTGGCTGGCGGGGAGCGCCGCGAGCTCGTTTCTGGCGAGGTCAGCGTTCGCGGGATCTGCGGATACGTCTAGCCTGCCCGCGGGGCGGGCCATCTGTGCATGGCGCGAGCGAGCAAGCAATGTCGCGCAAACTGGGCAGGCGCGAACCAATGTGCAGGCGCCGCCATGCGGGCGAGCGCTATGCGGCGGCGGGGCGCGATCGCGGGCGAATTTACATGGGAGGGCGGCATAAAATGGTATTGGACGACGACGGCATAGGTTATCCCGCAGGCGGCGGTTCCACAGACAGTTCCACAGGGGATTCTACAAGCGCCTCTGCGGGCGCGGGCGTTCCCGCAGGCGCCGGTTCTGCAAGCGGGCCTGCAAGTGGTTCTGCGGGCGTGAGTTGTCCCGCAGGCGGTTGCGACACGAGCTGGATCGAATACGCGAAGACCATACAGGCGATCGCGCAGTCTGGCCTGGCGTTCACGACGAACAAATACGAGATCGAGCGCTACTCGCAGCTGCGCGAGCTGAGCGTCGATATGATGAGCCGCTACGCTGAAACGCCGCCGCCCGTGGTCAGGGAGCTTTTTGCGGGCGAGAGCGGCTACCAGACGCCCAAGGTGGACGTGCGCGCGGCCGCGTTTTCCGAGGGCAAAGTCCTAATGGTGCGCGAAACGATCGACGGCCTGTGGTCCCTGCCGGGCGGCTACGCGGACGTAGGCTGGAGCCCGAAGGCCGTGGCGGCCAAGGAGGCATACGAGGAATCCGGCTACCGCGTGGAGCCGGTGAAGCTGATCGCGGTGCTCGACAGGCAGTTTCACGGGCACCCGCTATCGCCGTTCCATCTGTACAAGATCTTCTTTCTGTGCGAAATCATTGGCCATGAAAATGTCAGCAGCATTGAAACGAGCGAAACGGGCTTTTTCGCGCGCGACGCCCTGCCGCCGCTTTCGACGGGCAGGGTGACGCAGGCGCAGATGGACATGGTGTTCGAGTTCAACGCCGACCCGAGCAAGGCGGCCGTGTTCGACTGACAAATTCTTGTGGATTCAATATCCACGAGCGGTATTGATGGTTTGACTGTATACTCTATATCAAAGTGATCCTGATGCAGTGAATCCTTAATATTTAATTCATAATATTGATTTAGATTTACGGATTCGCCCATACTGCCCTTAATAATAATTTGAGGACATTTAATCGTAACATTTAGATTTGATCGAGATATTCCTCAATGCGTTCAAGCAGCTCATCCGAGGTGTTCGCGCAGGGTTGAAGCCGCCCTGCCCATACTCGACCGGGGTGAACGCAATCCCATTGGGGCATTTTCCCGCTGTGCCGCCCGGAACCGGGGTCGTGATTTCCAAAGCCGTCAAGAACGCGATTCCACACAGGCCTGAAGCGCTCAATAAGCATTGATTCGGCAAGAGGTATCCATACATCATCCACCGCAAGATATCTACAGCAAAAATCCGCAAGTTCAAGATTGTTTGCGGATTTTATGGATTCCGCATGTTCCGTCAATCGCTTGAACAACACTTGACCGTGTTCGACTTCCAATCCAAGCCCGCCCTTTCTTGCTCCCGAAGGAACAGCTTTCCCGATGTAAATCGGACACAGATATTTCTTGTCACGATTCTTTTCAGCCAGTTTTGCGTATGCGGGAAAAGAGCCGACATAGTACAACGCATATACCCCTGCGCCAATAAAAGGATCGGGCGGTAAAGGTGACGGCCTTGTTTCAAGCAATGCGTCAGTTATGCTTTCACCCAGATTCCGCTTATCCAAAGGATTATATGGCTCTATGCGCGGCACATTCTTTCTTGCCATTTTTATCGTTCGTCCTT
>JAISFK010000417.1 GCA_031263625.1 Clostridiales bacterium | reverse complement strand
ATTGTGATAGAGTAGTCGCATCGGAGATTGCTCCGCGTGCAAAGGCGCACATCCTTGGGGATGTGCGCTTTTTTGCGCGGTTCTTGGCGGGGCGCTTAATGCTATTTTCAATTTATACTCGTGTTCGATTGGGATTCCGACCGCAATTTGCGGTCGGACAGATGAAACGAGTATTACTGACTCGCGTTTATGGTAAATTTATACTCGTGAGCGATTGGAAATACCGACCGCAATTTGCGGTCGGACAGAGGAAACGAGTATTACTGACTCGCGTTAATGGAAAATTCAAATGCTCGTCAGTATAAATGCTCGTCAGTATAGCGTATAGCGCCATGCGCCAAAACTTGGGGAAGGGGCGGCCATGCGGCATGAGAACGGAACTTTACCCGATACAGCCTTTTTTTGTCGCCAGCGCGGCGAAATACTACAAGAAAATCGTGCTGGACGCGCAGTACGTGCATTTTTACGCATTCACCGCCGACGCGGCGGGCGCGGAATTTAGCGCGGTCGTCCCCGCCGGTTGCGCCGACATGCTGTTCACGTTCGGCCGGGGGCTGGCCGACGGCCGGCTGCTTGGCTTCGTGACGCAGAGCGCGAGCCTCGATTTGCCGCGCGGCGCGCACTGCTTTGGGGTGCGGTTCCGGCCGGGCTGTCTGCCTGCGCGGCTGGACGCCTGCCTGCCGGAGATCGTCAACGCGCGGGTCCCCCTGGGCGACATGCGCGGCGGGGGCGGCCTGGCCGAGCGCGTCGCGGAGGCCGGCGGCTTCTTGGAGCGCGTGGAGCTGCTGAGGGACTTCATAGGGGAGCGGTGGCGCTGCAGCGGCCTGCTGCGGCAGCTGATCGCCGTCGTGGAGGGCTGCGGCGGCGCGATCCGCGTGTCGGAGCTGGAGGATCGGACGATGTACTCCGCGCGCTACATAAACCGCGTGTTCAGCGACAACCTGGGCCTGTCGCCGAAGGCGTTCGCCGAGCACGCCCGCTTCCAGCGGCTCATAGGCATGATGAATGGCGCGGGGCTCGCGGGCCGCCCCGGCAGCTCAGGGGGCCTTGGCAGTTCCGGCGACTTCGGTTGCCCTGGCGATTCCGGCAGGCCCAGCAGCTCAGGGGGGCCTGGCAACCCCAGCGACTTCGGCCGCACAGGCGACTCCGGCACTCCCTGCAGCCCCCGCCGCCCCAGCCTCGCTGAGCTCGCGGCGGCGGCGGGGTACTACGACCAGTCGCACATGGCGAACGAGTTCAAGCAATTCGCGGCCATGACGCCGCGCGAATACTTAGGCGTCGTGGACGTGGAGCACTACAGTCAGAAGCTGATATGCGTGTGAGCAGGCGAAGCAGGCGGAGCGGCGGGATAAGCGAGGCGGAGCGGCGAGACGGGCGAGACGGGCGAAGCGGGTGCGGAATCGCGGCGGCAAAAGCCCAGACGGCCATAAGTCCAAACGGCCATAAGCCAGACGGCCGTGAGCCAAACGGCCATAAGCCCCAGACGACCATAAGCCCAGACGACCATAAGCCCAGGCGACCATAAGTCAGGCGGCTGGCAGGTAGCCAGCTGGCAGGCAGCCGGCTGGAAGCGCGGGCGCCGCCGCTTACGGCACGAACGACGCGCCCGCGCCGGGGAGGCTGTCGTCCTCCGCGACGTGGTTCGTCAGCCCGAAGTACGCCTCGAGTATGTCCCTCGCGACGGGCGCCGTGTAGGAGCCCCACACGCCCTTCTCGATCACGACGGCGACCGCGATCTGCGGGTCGTCCGCGGGGGCGTAGCACACGAACAGCGAGTTCGACGACTGGTTTTGATCCTCGAAGCCGGTTTCCGCCGTGCCGGTCTTGCCCGCGACGCTGTACGGGAAGTTCGCGAACGCGTCGGACGCCGTGCCGTCTATTTCGGTCGTGCTGGCCACCATGCCCTCCTTCACGGCGTCGATGTAGTCCGGATCGACGGGTATCTGGCGCATCTCCGGCATCGTCTCCCTGACCGTGGAGCCGTCGTAGCGGATGATCTTCTTCGTGACGAAGGGCTTGTAGTATTTGCCGCCGTTCGCGAGCGCCGACATGTAGCACGCCATCTGCAGCGGCGTGAACGAGTTGTAGAGCTGGCCGATGGACACCTGGGCCGTGTCGGCCGGCCTCCATATGTCGTTGAACGTTTCGCGCTTGTACTCCTTGCCGGACATCGTGCCCTCGCGCTCATACGGCAGGTCGATCCCCGTCTTGACGCCCAGCCCGAACAGCTTCGCCCATTTTTCGAGGTTGTCTATCGTCGTTTTCGTGCCGACGTCGTAGAAGAACACGTTGCACGACGCCTCGAGCGCCTTCTTGATGTCGAGGTAGCCGTGCCCGCCCTCGAGGCAGATGAGGTTGCGCCCGCCGATGTTGATGCGCCCGGAGTCGTATATCTGCGTATTCCGCGCGATCACGCCCTCCTCGAGCGCCGCGATGCCCGTGACGGGCTTGAACGTGGAGCCCGGCGAGTACGCCCCCTGGATCGCCCGGTTCAGCGAGCTGTGCAGCGGGTCCTCCCACAGCGCTTCGATCGCCTGCTGCGCGTCGGGGCTGTCCGCGCCCTGCAAAAAGATCGAGGCGTCGAAGCTCGGATAGCTCGCCATCGTGAGCACCTCGCCCGTGCGCACGTCCACGGCCACGGCCGCGCCGGCCTCCGCGTCGCGGAAGTTG
>JAISFK010000356.1 GCA_031263625.1 Clostridiales bacterium | reverse complement strand
GGCGCGGAGACAAAGGCGATTTTGGAGTGCCCGCTGTCGATCAGATGGCCCATCGCCATTTTTGCCGCTTTCAGGTAGTTGAACAGGACTTTTCCGCAATTCAGGCCGGGGGCGGAATGCTCCAGCAAGACGACTATGAGCCCCTTTTTTTGCAAGGCGGCGATCGCGTCGTAATTGTCCGACACGGGCGAAAGCAGGACGCCGGCAAAGCCTTTTTCATAAAGCGACCGCATGTAGCTCGCCTCCTGCTCCGCGCTGCGCAGGGAATTGCACAGATAGACGGAAGTGCCTTCCAGATGGGCCTCCGACTGCGCGCCCATGGCGATCTGCCAAAAATACGGGTTTGAAAGGTTTGGAACGATTATGCCAATCTCAATTTTGCGATTTTCCCTTGCCAGGGCGCTGTCTTCCGTCGCATACATGCCCAGCTGTTCAGCCGTCTGTATGACCTTTTGGCGCAGCGAAGCGCTCACGTTGTAGTCCGCCTGGCTTAAAACGCGGGACACAGTCGCCGGCGACACGCCCGCTGCCATCGCGACGGCTCTAACCGTCGGCCCTTTTTTGCCCTTGCCTATGACAATCACCCCGATGACGCTTTTTTATTATGAGAGTATAGCACAAAAACCAGAGCAATGCAAATTTTGTTTCTTTGTTGTTTCTTCGCCGTTCGGCCCGAAAAATAATCGATATGTCTTGACGCCGCGAGAGATGCGTTATATACTATTACAAATGCGTGTATCTTTGTTTCTTTTTGATCGCAAATAAGAGGTGCCTGTTTTGCTGAAAGGTTTGCTGAAAGCATTTAAGAGCGACGCTTTGAACGTCAGAATATACGAGAGCCGGGAAGAAATGGGCCGCTGCGCGGCAGGCGACATTGCCGAAGAGCTTAGGGGGCTGTTGTCGCGGCAGGGGCGCGCTAACGTCATTTTCGCCGCCGCCCCGTCGCAGCTGGAGATGCTGGATGCCCTTGTCCGGGCGCCCGGCATAGACTGGAGCAAAGTGAACGCGTTTCACATGGACGAGTACATTGGCCTTGCCTGCGACGCGCCCCAGGGGTTTGGGAATTTCCTGAAAAGGCATCTGTTTTCAAAGCTACCGTTTGGGAGCGTATGCTACATAGACTCCTCGGCAAAAGACCCGGATGCGGAATGCCGGAGATATTCGCGCGTTTTGGGGCTTTATCCCGCCGACGTCGC
The DNA here is from genome assembly GCA_031263625.1 of Clostridiales bacterium. Classification (GTDB taxonomy): domain Bacteria; phylum Bacillota; class Clostridia; order WRLR01; family WRLR01; genus JAISFK01. Next base: position 7,861 of record JAISFK010000356.1, on the reverse strand, counting down.
GTGCATGGGCATAGGGGAAAATGGGCACATCGCCTTCAACGACCCTCACGCGGCATTCTTTGACGACCCCGAAGCGGTCAAGGTCGTGGATTTGGACGAGAAGTGCAGAATGCAGCAGGTGAACGACGGCTGCTTTGGCAGCCTGGCCGACGTCCCCAGGCGCGCAATCACGCTCACGGTGCCGGCGCTCATGGCGGCCAAAAACATCTACTGCGTCGTGCCGGGCCAGTCCAAGAGAGCGGCGGTGCTCCATGCCGTCCGGGGCGAGATCTCCACCGGCTGCCCGGCGTCCATACTGCGAGCCCAGCGCAACGCGACCCTTTACGCGGACAGGGAGAGCGGAGGGGATATTTTATGAGCATATTTTATGAAGATGCGCACGATAGGCATATAGACATATAGGCAAAAATGCGGGCGGCATGAAAGGGGGAACGCGCATGGGCGGCAAACTCGCGCTTCTGGGGGGGCGGCCGGCGGTGTCGGCCGGCAGGGACAGGCTGGACGAGCTGTTCCGCTGGCCGATATACGCGCAGGAGGAGGAGGACGCCGTGCTGGGCGTGCTGCGCGAGGGCGGCATGTCGGGCACGGGCGTCACGAAGGCGTTTGAAAAGGAGTACGCGGCGTGGCAGGGCTCGGCATACGCGCTGGGCTTCTGCAACGGCACGGCCGCGCTGCAGGCGGCCATGTTCGCCTGCGGCCTGGGCGTCGGCGACGAGATGATCTGCCCCAGCGTCACGTACTGGGCGTCGGCGGCGCAAGTCTACTCGCTGGGCGCGACCGTCGCGTTCGCGGACATCGACCCCGCGACGCTGTGCATCAGCCCGGCGAGCATCGAAAAGCGCATTTCGCCGAGGACGAAGGCCATCATGGTCGTGCACTACCTCGCGCACCCCGCCGACATGGAGCCTATCATGGCCATAGCGAAAAAGCATGGCCTGAAAGTCATAGAGGACGTGTCGCACGCCCAGGGAGGGCTGTACAAAGGCCGCAGGCTGGGCACGTTCGGCGACGTGTCGGCGGCGTCCCTCATGAGCAGCAAGTCCCTGCCGTGCGGCGAGGGCGGGGTTTTGACCACGGACGGCCTGGAATGCTTCGAGCGCGCCATAGCGTTCGCGCACTACGAGCGCTTCGACGCGGACATACGGACGGAATCGCTCAGGCCGTACATCGAGCTGCCCATGGGCGGCGTCAAGGGGCGCATGCACCAGATGAGCTCGGCCGTCGCGCGGGTGCAGCTCAAATACTACGACGCCCGCTGCGCCGAGATCCGCAAGGCCATGAACTATTTCTGGGATCTGCTGGAGGGCGTTCCGGGCATCCAGCCGCACCGCGTCGATGAAGCCACGGGCAGCAACATGGCCGGGTGGTACGCCGCGCGCGGCATATACAGGGCCGAGGAGCTGGGCGGGCTGTCCGTCACGCGCTTCTGCCAGGCCGTGGCGGCGGAAGGCGCGCCGTGCGGGCCGGGTTGCAACTCGGCGCTGCACACGCACCCGCTGTTCACGACGGCCGACATATACGGGCACGGGAAGCCCACGCGGATAGCGAACGCGGCCCGCGACGTGCGCGAGCTGGACGGGGATCTGGCCGAGAGCGTCCGCGCCGGATCGCGCACGTATTCAATCCCGTGGCTCAAGCAGTTCCGGCCGGATTTGATCGAGCAGCACGCGGAGGCGTTCAGAAAAGTTTCGGCAAACTACGGGGAGCTGCTCGCCGACGATCCGGGCGACCCCAAGACAATCGGCCACTGGCACTTCTATAACAGCAGGGCCTGACCGAGGCGGGCACCCGAGGCGGCAAGGAAAGGAACGGCCAAAATTATGAAAATTGGGCTGATCGGCGCGCAAAATTCCCATTCGAGGCACTTTTGCGAGGTGTTCAACAAAGACATGCGGCACGCGGGGCACTCCATCGCGTACCTCTACGGCGGCGACGACCCCGGCGAGGCGGCAAAGCTGTGCGAGGGCTATGGCGTGATCGCCTGCGGGAGCGAGGACGAGGCAATAGAGCGGAGCGACGCGATCGCCATAACGTACAGGAACGGCGCGGATCACCACGCCCCCGCGATGAAGGCGCTCAGGGCCGGCAAGCCGCTGTTCAACGACAAGCCGTTCGCCGCGTCCGCGCGGGAGGCCAGGGAGATTGTCGATTACGCCGGCGGGCGCGGGCTGCTGCTGACGGGCGGCAGCAGCATAAAGAGCCTTCCGGGCATCGCGCCGATCGCGGCGACTGTCGGGCCCGGCTCGACCGTCGTCGTGTCGTTCGCGGCCGACATCGACAGCGAATACGGCGGCTACCGCTTCTACGGCGCGCACTCGGCCGAGACGGCGCTCGCGCTCTGCGGCGAGGGCTTCTTGTCCGTCAGCGCCATGCGAAACTCCGGCGCGGTCATATCCACCGTCCATTACGCCGACAGGCAGTGCATTATCGTGACGGCGCCGCAGCTGGGCGATCTGGCCGTGTCCGTCACGAACGGCAGGAGGACGGAGCGCTACAACGTGGAGAAAAGCTACCAGAGCATCTGCCCCGACGAGTTCGCGAAAATGCTGGACTCGGGCGAGGTGCCGCGCGGCTACGGCTTCTATCTGAGGGCGGCCGAGCTTCTGGACGGCATCGTGGAGTCGGCAGGGCTGTAGGGAGCGCCGCGCGGCGCGCGGCAGCGCGCATGGGAGGTTTCTTGTGCCCGAAAAGATAAGATTTGGCATAATTGGCTGCGGGGGCATCTCCCGCTGGCACGCGCGGGCGATCGGCGGGATCGCGCGCGCCGAGGTCGGCGCGGTCTGCGACGCGGCGCCGGACGCCGCGCGGGAGTTCGGGCGCGAGATCGGGGCGGAGTGGTACGCGGACGAGGGGCAGATGCTCTCCGAGGCGGCGATAGACGCCGTCTGCATATGCACGCCCAGCGGGCTTCACGCCGAGCAGGCGATCCGGGCGCTTCGCGCGGGGAAGCACGCCGTCGTCGAGAAGCCGTTCGCCATAACGCCCGAATCGCTGGAGCGGGTGCTGCTGGCCGCGCGCGAAACCGGCCTCCGCCTGTGCGCGATCTCGCAGATGCGCTTTCTGCCCGAGATCCGGCTGGCGAGGGAGCTCATTTGCGGCGGCGCCCTGGGGAAGATCGCGCTGGCCGATCTGTCCATGAAGTACTACCGCGAGCAGTCGTACTACGCGGCCGGGAAGTGGCGCGGGACGTTCGCCATGGACGGGGGCGGCGCCCTCATGAACCAGGGCATACACGGGCTCGACATGCTGCGCTTCCTCTGCGGCGACATCGGCGTCGTGTCCGCGTCGGCGGCGACGCTCGCGCATGCCATAGAGACCGAGGACACGCTGTGCGCCCATTTCACGCTCGAAGGCGGCGGGATGGGCGTCCTCACCGCCGCCACCTCCGCGTGGCCGGGGCACAGGCGGCGGCTGGAGGTATGCGGCACGGAGGGCAGCATGGCGCTGGTCGAGGGCCGCATCGCGGCGTTTGAGTCGAAAAGCGGGCGCAGGATCGACATATCGCCGGAAGGGGGCGGCCTTTCCGGCGAGAAGGACCCGCTCAATATCGACACGGAGCCGCACCGGGCGCAGATCGGCGCCTTTGTTGACGCCGTGCTGGCGGGGCGGGCGCCGGAGCCGCAGATCGAGGACGCGGCCGCCACGCTGCGCGCGATCTTCGCCATATACGAAGCCGCCCGCGCGGGCCGCGCGGCGGGGCAAGGGGGGACGGCATGACGGGCGTTGATGAAAGGCGCGCGGATGAGGCGCGCGCGGCGGGAGTGGGAAGCCCGGCATACGCGGGCGATGGCGGCGCTGGGGGCGCAGGCGCAGACAACGGCGGCGCTGGGGCGCGAGCGTCGCCGGCAACTCGGCGGGAGCGGACAGCGAGCTGATGCGCCTCTTTCGCGAGAACCGCGTCGTAAACTGGCACGAGCACGTTTGGCTCGGCCCGGACGGCGGCCTCGACAGGGACCGGCTGCGCGAGCTCGTCGCGATCGCGAAGGCCACGCACATGGACGCGCTTGTTTGCTCAAACCCCGTTATGGTGCCGGACAGCCCGCCAGAGCTCGCGCGGCGCTGCAACGACGCCGTCGCCGAGGCGGCCGCCCTGCACCCCGGCTTTATAATGGGCATGGGCTTCGTGAATCCCGGCTTTCACGACGAGGCGATCGCGGAGGTGGACCGCTGCATCCTTGAGCTGGGATTCGCGGGCGTCAAGCTCTACAACCAGTATTTCATCTCCGATCCCGCCGTGCGGGGCGTGATCAGGCGCTGCGCGCAGCTGGGCGCGCCCATTCTCGAGCACGCGGGGAAGCTGACGCACATGCCGCAGTCGCAGCCTTTTTTGTCGGACGGCGCGCATTTTGCGAAAGCCGCCTCGGAAAACCCGGACGCGACGTTCATCTACGCGCACATAGGCGGGGGCGGCGACTGGGAGTGGTCGCTGAAAGCCATTGCGCCGCACGGCAACGTCTTCGCGGACACGAGCGGGGGCGGGTGCGACGAGGGCATGATCGAGCGGGCGGTCGAGCTTCTGGGCGCCGGGCGGCTGCTGTTCGGCACGGACATGTCGTTTGAGGCGGGCGTCGGCAAGCTGCTGGCCGCGGACATCTCCTGGGAGGACAAAAAGACGATCCTCTGCAACCCGCGCTTTGAGAAATATCTGGAAAGGGGGCCGCGCCATGCTGATTGACACGCACGCGTATGTCGGGCACTACCCGTTCCGCGCCGTGGGCGGCGCGACGCCGGCCCAGCTCAGGGAAAAGCTGGCGCGGGCGGGCGTGGGCAAGGCCGTCGTCGCGAACATCGGCGCGGTGTTCTACAGGAACGCCATGGCGGGCAACGAGGAGCTTCACAGCTGGCTTGGGGACGGCGATCCGGACGGCATGCTCGTCAAGGCATGCGTCATAAACCCCGCCTACCCCGGCTGGCGCGAGGATTTTGTCCGATGCGTGGAGGCTTTCGGCTGCAGGCTGCTGAGGCTTTTCCCCATATATCACGGCTACCGGCTGGACAGCCCAGAGTGCCTTGAGCTCGCGGCGCTCGCGGAAAAGCTGTCCGTCCCGTTGCAGCTGCCCTGCGCGCTGGAGAACATCCGGCAGCGGCACAGGCTGGACGTGGACGAAAACCTGGCGCCCGCAGACGTTGAGCCGTTCCTGCGGAAGAACTCCGGCGCGGACGTCATAATCAGCAACGGCCCCTCGCTGAGCTTCGCGCGGGAGCTGGCGGGCGCGGCGAAGGGCAGGCGCGGAAAAGTGTGCTACGACTTTGCGCGGCTCAGCGCCTTTCGCGGCGAGCTGCCGGAGCTGATCGAGCTGGCGGGCGCGGGCGGCGTGCTGTTCGGCAGCATGGCGCCGCTGCAGTATATCCACCCGCAACTTGTGAAGCTGGCATACATGGATGTTGGCGAAGACGCGAAAGCCCGGATCCGCTCCGAAAACGCGGCCGCGCTGCTCGGGCTTGCGGCAAGGGAGGAATGACCGGCATGTGGACTGAAGAATCGCTTGACAGCTTGCTGTGCGAGCCATCGGACGCGCTTGTGGCGGACATGGGCGGCATCGACGGCGACGTGCTGATTTTGGGCGCCGGCGGCAAAATGGGCCCCACGCTGGCCGTCCTGTGCAAGAACGCGATGGAGCGGGCTGGAAAAACCGGCGCGGTCTGCGCCGTCTCCCGCTTTTCGGACGCCGGCTCGGCCGATTTTTTGGAGCGGCGCGGCGTCCGCTGCCTGCGCGCCGACCTGCTGGCGCCCAATGCGGTGGAATCGCTCCCGGACGCGGACAACATCATATTCATGGTGGGCATGAAGTTCGGGACAAGCGGCAACGAAGTGCGCGCATGGGCGATGAACGCGTGGCTTCCCGCGCTGGTGGCGAACCGCTTCAAGGGGAAGCGGATAGTCGTATTCTCGTCGGGCAACGTGTACGCCCGGCGCCCCATAGCGGCGGGCGGCGCGTCGGAGCGCGTCCCGCCGTCGCCCGTCGGCGACTACGGCGCGTCCGTGCTGGCGCGGGAGCGCATGTTTGAGTTCGCGGCCGGCGCGCACGGCACGAAAATCGCCATATACAGGCTCTTTTACGCCGTGGATCTGCGCTACGGCGTGCTGTGCGACATAGCGTCCGACATTCTCGCGGGGCGGGCGATCTCGCTGCGGACTCCCGCGTTCAACTGCATATGGCAAAAGGACGCCAGCGAGATTGCGCTGCGCCTGCTGGCGCGCGCGTCGGACGGCCCCGTGCCGACGATGAACGTCACGGGGCCGGAAACCGCCTCGGTCCGCGAGGTGGCCGCCGCTCTCGGCGAATATTTGGGCAAAGCGCCCATATTTTCGGACTCGGAGGGGCCGGACGCGCTATTGGGCGACGCGGGGCTCGCCTGCGAGGCATTTGGATACCCGTCGGTTCCCCTGCGCACGATGATACGCTGGCAGGCCGAGTGGCTGCTGGCCGGCGGGCGCGCGCTCGGCAAGCCGACGCATTTTTCTGAGTCGGGAGGGAAATACTGATGGGCGGAATGCGGTCGCAATTGCTGAAAAAGGGGGCTGTCATCCCGGCGCTGCCGCTGGCGCTGGACGCCAGAAGGCAGCTGGATCCCAGAGCGCAGAGGACAGTGCTGCGCTATTATCTGGATGCCGGCGCGGGCGGCGTGGCGGTCGGCGTCCACTCGACGCAGTTCGCCATCCGGGAGAGGGGGCTTTTTGAGCCGCTGCTGGCTTTCGCGGCCGAGGAAATCGGCCGGCACGAGGCGCGCGCCGGCCGGGAGATCATAAAAATAGCGGGCGCCTGCGGCCCGATCGAACAGGCCGAGCGCGAGGCGGAAACGGCCAGGCGGCTGGGCTACGACTACGCGCTGCTGAGCCCCGGCGGCCTCGCGGACAGGCCGGAGAGATATCTTTTGGACAGGACGCGCGCGGTGGCGGCCATCCTCCCCGTGATCGGGTTCTACCTGCAGAGCGCCGTCGGCGGCCGCCCGCTCAGCTTTCAGTACTGGCGCGAGCTGTGCGGCATACCGGGCGTGGCCGGCGTGAAATGCGCGCCGTTCAGCCGCTACCAGACGCTCGACCTGGCGCGGGGCGCCGCGGCCAGCGGCAGGGCGGCCGACATCGCGCTGTACACGGGCAACGACGACAGCATTGTGGCGGACCTGCTGACCGCGTACCGCTTCGGCGCCGAGGGCTGCGGCGCCGGCGGGGACGGGGGCAAGAGCGGGGGCGGCGGCAAGGGCGTCGAAGTGCGCTTTGTCGGGGGCCTGCTTGGGCACTGGGGCGTTTGGACGAAAAAGGCCGTCGAGCTGCTGGAGAGTGTGCGCTGCGCCCTGGACGCCGGCGCGATCCCTGCGGATCTGCTGGCGCTCGGCGCCCAGATCACGGACTGCAACGCCGCGTTCTTTGACGCCGCGAACGGCTTTCGCGGTGTGATACCCGGCATACACGAAGTCCTGCGGAGGCAGGGGATATTTCCCGGAATATGGTGCCTGGACGAAAGCGAAACCCTGTCGCCAGGGCAGTCCGCAGAGATCGACCGCGTATACGCCGCGTACCCGCACCTGAACGACGACGCCTTCGTGGCGGAAAACCTGCGGCGCTGGCAGTCGGACTAGGCGGCGCACCTGGCGCCTGACAGCGCGCTGACGGCGCGTTGAAAAGGCGCGACCCTTTGCCGGACATGGAGAGCGGGCGGGGCATTTTGTGAGCGCTGTCTACGCATCAAATAGCGTTCTGCGCCCCGTCCGCGCTTGATTGCCTGAAATATCTGGAAAGTTATGAGGTGGGAGCATGACGGGGAGAGAGCCAAAGCTGGACAACGATTTGTTCTTTGTCTGCTCTGTGATCGAGCATATCGGCAGGGCGACTAAAAACCGTCGCTCCGACGTTGCGAAC
>JAISFK010000284.1 GCA_031263625.1 Clostridiales bacterium | reverse complement strand
GTTGGGGCGGTCGAAGCCCGTCATCAGCACGCGCGGGTTCCGCAGCCCCAGCTTCTCGAGAATGTCGTCCCGCACGCGCGGCGTGGCGGTCGCCGTGAACGCCGCCACCACGGGGCGGGCGGGCAGCGCCTCCACAAACTTAGGTATGTCCGAGTAGCTGGGGCGAAAATCCTGCCCCCATTGCGAGATGCAGTGGGCCTCGTCAACGGCGATCAGCGAAACCCGCAGCGAGCGCGCCAATTCCAGCATGGACGGCGCGAGCAGGCGCTCCGGGGCCACGTAGATAATTTTGTACTGCCCGGCGCGGGCGTTGGACATGGCGCGGCCCCACTGCGCGTCGGTGAGCGAGCTGTTGACGAACGCCGCCGGGACGCCGTTGGCGACCAGCGCCTGCACCTGATCGCGCATAAGGGAGATCAGCGGCGAGATTACCAGCGCCGCGCCCGGCAGGAGCATCGCCGGAACCTGATAGCACAGCGACTTGCCCGCCCCGGTGGGCATGACGCCCAGCGCGTCCCTGCCGCCGACGATCGAATCAATCAGCTCGGCCTGCCCCTCGCGAAACTCGTCATAGCCAAAATACCGCTTCAGAATTGCCGCCGCCTGCAATGCCATAGCCACTGCGCATGCGCCTCCTTATGCCTCATTGCCGTTCCCAATTCCAAATTCTGCCCAAATTCCGCCCCAAATCTTTGGGCGGGCCTTGGAGCCAATTATACCATATTTCGCGCGACGCCGCGCAAGCTCAAGGACGCCAAGGCGCCGCCGCAAGGTGGCCGCAAGGTGGCACAGGTGGCAATAGAGCCAATTACAAGACTGTTCGCTCTGTTCGCTCAATGCGGTCAACCTATACTGACGAGCATTTGAAATTACCATAAACGCGAGTCAGTAATACTTGTTTCCTCTGTCCGACCGCAAATTGCGGTCGGAATTTCCAATCGAACACGAGTATAACGTTGCTTGTTTTTAGCGCTTTCGCCATCCTCCTGTATGGATTCGCTTTGCGCACGGAGCAGAAAAGCCCGTACTTCTTCATCAGACGCCGAATCTTTTTACTCTGTTTCAAGGTCTTATGCTATGAAGCGCAAGAAACCCCTATAAATAGGGGCTTCTCGGCGGTTTGAGACTGTATCAAACCTGTAGCGATAATGTAACGGAGAGAGTGGGAATCGAACCCACGAAAGGGGGTAAGCCTTTGCTGATTTTCAAGACCAGTGCCTTCGACCGCTCGGCCATCTCTCCAAGATTTGCCTGCTAAAAATGTCGCTTAAATCTTTTGCGGAAATTAAACAGACATAGCAGATATTCAATCGCCAGCAGGCCGCGCAAATGGCAATATATTATCGCCTACGCGTGATTTTGGCGTTGCCTACAAAAGATAATATACACCATAACGTAGCGCATATCAAGTGCTTATACTATTGGTCGATTGAAATCCGAAGTGTACCGAAGTGTAAGTTTACAAAAATTTACAAACACACCGGAAATTAATGGAAAACGCAGAAATTAATGGAAAACGCAGAAAACACTTGAACTTTGCGGCGATAGGCCGTACAATATAAGAAAGAGTTGCCGCTTGTGCTGAGCGGCCTGCTCCGTAAGGAATTTGGAACAGAAACCGCCAATCATCAAGAGCTGGCGGTTTCTGCTTTATTTCGTCTTCTTGCGCATTGCTGTCAAATATTGGAATTTATCACGTCTGCCGCGCCGCTTGATTATTTTGCGCCGCTGTGGTAGATTATCCGTACAACTTGGAAAATTCGCGCTGCCCGGCAGGCGGGCGGCAGGGGCGCATGGCCGCGGCGCACAGGTGCGCGGCGCGCCTGCCTGCCTGTCTGCCTGCCGGGCGGGGCGCGGCGAGCGGGAGGAGCATATGCCAAAGACGGTCAGGACAAGGTTCGCGCCGAGCCCAACGGGCTTCATGCATATAGGCAACCTGAGAACGGCGCTGTACGAGTATTTGATCGCGAAGTCGCGCGGCGGCAGCTTCATACTCAGGATAGAGGACACCGACCAGGGCAGATACGTGGATGGCGCGGTCGAACTCATATACAGAACGCTCCGAACGGCCGGGCTGATCCACGACGAGGGGCCGGACATAGGCGGCCCGTGCGGCCCGTATGTCCAGAGCGAGCGGAAGGGCCTGTACGCGAAATACGCGGGCGAGCTCATCGAGCGGGGCGGCGCGTACCGCTGCTTCTGCACGAAAGAGCGCCTTGCGGGGCTGAAGGAGGCGAACGAGCGCGCCGGGAGGAACAACATATACGACCGCTGCTGCCTGTCGCTCTCGGCCGCCGAGTCGGAGCGGCGCGCGCGCGAGGGCCTGCCGCACGTCGTCAGGCAGAAGATGCCGCGCGAGGGCGCGACCGCGATCCGCGACCTGGTGTTCGGCGACATATCCGTAGAAAACCGCGAGCTGGAGGACCAGATCCTGATCAAGTCGGACGGGCTGCCAACCTACAACTTCGCGAACGTCGTGGACGACCACCTGATGGGGATAACGCACGTGGTAAGGGGCTCCGAATACCTCTCGTCCGCGCCCAAGTACAACCTGCTCTACGAGGCTTTTGGCTGGGACGTGCCGGAATACGTGCATCTGCCCGTGATCGTGAAGGACGGCGGCCAAAAGATGAGCAAGCGCGCCGGCGACGCCTCGTTCGAGGATCTGCTGGGCATGGGCTACCTGCCGGAGGCGATCGTGAACTACATCGCGCTGCTGGGGTGGTCGCCGCGCGGCAACCGGGAGCTTTTCACGCTGGGCGAGCTGGTCGGCGAGTTTTCCATCGACGGCATCAGCAAGTCCCCCTCCACGTTCGATTTTGACAAGCTCAGGCACTTTAACGCCGAGTACATGCGCGGCATGGCGCCGGAGGCGTTTGCGGGGCTTGCGGAGCCGTATATCCGCAGGGCCGTCAAAAACCCGGCGCTGGACGCGCGCAAGATCGCGCTGACCGTGCAGCAGCGCGCCGAGGTGCTTGAGGACATCCCGCCCGCCGTGGACTTTTACGACGCGCTGCCGGACTACCCGCTCGACCTGTTCACGCACAAGAAGATGAAAACGGATCCCGCGTCGTCGCTGGCGAGCCTGCGGGCCGCGCTGCCCGTGCTGGAATCGCTTGAGGCGTGGTCGCACGACGGCATACACGGCGCTCTCGCCGGGCTGGCCGCGGATTCCGGCGCCAAGAGCGGGCAGATCATGTGGCCGCTTAGGGTGGCGCTGTCGGGAAAGGCCGTGACGCCGGGCGGCGCCGTGGAGATTGCGGATATCTTGGGCAGGAAGGAATCCGCGGCCAGGATAAGGCTCGCGATCGGCCGCCTCGCGGAGTCCGTCTAGCTGAACGCGCCTGCGGATGATCAGCCGCCTCACGGAGTCCGTATAGCTGAGCGCGCGATTGGCGATATCGGCGATCGGCGATTGGCGATTAGCGCCGCGCAAAACGTGGAATAAACCGACTATATCGCTATATCCATGCCGGCATGCAATATCGCCATATAATATTGCATAATTTGCGATATGCATTGCGATATATATTGCGATATGTATTGCCGCATGGCTCATAAAGCGCTTATTATTTTGAATGGGGGGATTTTTTTATGAGGTTGCTGACGCGCTCCGATTTTGACGGGCTGGCGTGCGCCGCCATTTTGATGGACATAGGCGTGATCGACGGCTGGAAGTTCGTGCACCCGAAGGATTTGCAGGACGGCATAGTGGAGGTCACTGAGAACGACGTGCTGGCGAACGTGCCGTATGTCAAGGGCTGCGGGCTGTGGTTCGACCACCACACGAGCGAAGGCGAGCGGCTTTCGCGGGTGGAGGCGAAGGGCCTGGTGCAATACATCGACAGCGCCGCGCACGTCGTATACAACTACTACAAGGGCGCGCACGATCTGACCAAGTTCAACGAGATGCTGGCCGCCGTTGACAAGGTGGATTCGGCGAAGCTGACGGCCGACGAGATCAAGAACCCGGAGGGCTGGATACTGCTCGGCTTCATCATGGACCCGCGCACGGGCCTAGGCCGGTTCAGGGATTTTGCCATCAGCAACTACCAGCTCATGGAGAAGCTGATCCCCGCGTGCCGCTCGATGGGGATCCAGGAAATACTCGCCATGCCCGACGTGAGCGAGCGCATAGTCATGTACAACGAGCAAAACGCCATGTTCATCGACATGCTCAGGCAACACACGAGGACGTCCGGCAGCGTGATTGTCACCGATCTGCGCGACGTCAGCCCCATCTACTCTGGCAACCGCTTTTTGGTGTACAGCCTGTTCCCCGAGCAGAACGTGTCCGTTTGGGTGGTTGACGGCAAGCAGAAGCAGAACTGCGCGATCGCGGTCGGGCACAGCGTGCTGAACAGGACGTGCGAGAGGGACGTCGGCTCGATACTGCTCGGATACGGCGGCGGCGGCCACAGGCAGGTCGGCACGTGCCAGGTGGACTACGCGGACACGGACAGGGTGATAGGCGAGCTTATCGAGAAGCTTCAATAGGGCTTCGGCAATAAGGGCTTTGGCAACGCCCGGCAGGGGCTGGCAAATACTGGGCAAGACGCGGAGGGACGTTCCGATGGCAGGCAATATGGCAGACAATATGGGTGGCAACATGGATGGCTGCATGGCAGGCAATATGGCGGCGGGCTCGGCGAGCGGCATGGCGGGCAATCTGGCGAACAATATGCCGGACAGGCTGAAAGAAAAATTCGCCGCGAGGCCGGCCTTTCCCAAGCGCGCGGTCATTACGGGCGGCATGCCCTATGGCAACAAGGGCCTGCATTTTGGCCACATCGGCGGCTACTACGTCCACGCGGACGCGCTCGCGCGCTTCCTCCGCGACCGCATAGGGCGGGACAACGTCATCTTCGTGTCCGGCACGGACTGCTACGGCTCGCCAATCACGGAGGACTTCCGCAAAAAGAGCGCGGCCGGCGAGGTTTCCGGCAGCATGGAGGATTTTGTGAGGGCGAACCACCTCCTTCAAAAGTCCGTCCTCGACAGATACCAGATATCGCTGGACCTGTACGCGGCGTCCAGCCTGCCTCCGGCGGCGGAGAACCATCGCCGCATGTCCGCGTTTTTCATCCGCTCGCTTTACGAGAACGGGTTTCTCGCGAAGCTGTCCACGTCGCAGTTCTACGATCCGGACCGGCGCGTGTTTCTCAACGGGCGCCAGGTGATCGGGCGCTGCCCGGTCGCCGGTTGCCAGTCCGAGAAAGGCTATGCGGACGAGTGCGACCTCGGCCACCAGTACCTGCCGTCGGAGCTGATTGACCCCAAGAGCACGCTCAGCGGCAAAACCCCGGAAATGCGCGGCGTCGAGAACTGGTACGTCAGGATGGACGCCTTCCGCGACCTGCTGCGCGGCTGGGTTGGCGAGCTCGCGGCGCGCCCGGACACCAGGCCGTTCGCGGTTCGCGCCATAGAGGAGTTTCTGGAGCCGCCCGTCATATACCTGAAGCGGGAGTATCTCGACGCCGTCAGGGGCTTGGCGCACGGCGGGGCTGCTGCTACTGCGGCAGCGGCTGCGGCGGCGGCTTCCGACGCCGGGGCTGGCGCCGTAGCGGAACCCGACGCCGATTCCGTCGCGGAAGCCGTCGCGAAATCCGATGCCGAGGCTTGCGCGGAAGCTGGCGCTGGCGCCAAGGCCAAGGCCAACGCCGACACCGAGGCCGTCGCGGAGGCCATGCCGCCGTATGAGCTGTCGGACGACGGCAAGTCCACGAGCGTGAAGCTGGTGTTCGCCACGCTCGCCGAGCGCGAGCGGGCCTGCGCCCTCATATCCAAGGCGGGCGTGAATTACCGCACGGGCAAGACGCTCGTGCCGTTCCGGCTCACGGGCAACATCGAGTGGGGCGTTCCGGCGCCGGACATCGGCGGCCTGGGCGGCCTGACCGTGTGGGTGTGGCCAGAATCGCTATGGGCGCCCATATCGTTCACGCAGACGTATCTTGAGTCCATCGGCAAAAGCCCCGACGAGTGGAAAAAATGGTGGATGAGCAGGGACGCGCGCGTCTACCAGTTCATCGGGCAGGACAACATATATTTCTACGGGCCGGCCCAGTCCGCCATGTTCATGGGGATGCAGGGCAAGGCGCCCACCGCCTCGCCGGCCGACGGCCAGCTGGCGCTGACCGACCTGATCGTCAGCAACCACTTGCTGTTTTTCGGCAAAAAGGCCAGCTCGTCCGGCAAGGAGAAGCCGCCAATGGCCGACGAGCTGCTGGCGCACTACACGCCGGAGCAGCTGCGCGCGCACTTTTTGGGCCTGGGGCTCGGAATCAGGAGCGTCAGCTTCCAGCCGAAGCCGCTCAGCGCCTCGGCCAAGCCCGCCGACGCCGATCCCGTGCTGAAAGAGGGCAACGTGCTCACGAACGTGCTGAACCGCGTCGCCCGCTCGTGCTTCTACACGGCGCAAAAGTACACCGACGGCAGGGCGCCGAACCTCCCCGCGACGGACGAGGCCGCCTGCATGGCCGCCGAGGCGGCGCTCGACTACGAGGCGCTGATGTTCCGCTGCGAGTTTCACCAGATCATGAGCCTGCTTGACGTGTACATACGCAACATCAACAAATATTGGTCAAAGCGCATGAAGGAGGCCGACGACGCGGACGACGCCGGCCTGCGGCTCCAAGTGCTCGCGGACGGCCTGCACATGCTGCGCGTCGCCGCCGTGCTCGCGCGCCCGATAGCGCCCGCCGGCGCGGAAATGATCGCGGAGTATCTGAACATGACGGACAATTTTTTCGACTGGGCGGACATTTTCAGGCCGTTCGGGGACTTCATCGCGGATCCCGGCTCGCACAGCCTGAAATTCCTGATGCCGCGCGAGGACTTCTTCAAAAAGCACGAGAGCCAGCTCGCCGCGCAGCAGGCGCAGGCGGCCCCGCAGGAATAGCAGAAATATCAGGGGGCGCAGCTGGCAACTCAGCAGGCGCGGGCAGAGTAAAACCAGAGCGGCGGGGGCTCGCCTCAACTATAGCGGCAGGCCGGGGCTTCACAGCCACCCTACGCTGGTCGCGGACTCGATCAGCGCCGGTATCGAGCGCCAGCCGTTGAACAGCATGCTGAAATCGCGATACCAGCTCATGTTGCAGGCGTTGCACGACTCAATGTCCAGCTCTTTCTCGTCCATCGTCAGTATGTTCCCCAGCGAGGTGGGCAGCTGCATGCACGGGTGTACGTTCAGAAACCAGTCCACGAACAGCACGCGCTTCCCGCCGTGGCACTGGTACTTCACGGTGGCCGGATCCGTCAGGAAATTTATGATGTTGCGCATCGACATGGCCGAGTTGATTATATGGTATTTCTTCGACTCCTTGAGCCGAATGGCCGCCTCCAGCGCGGACACGACGCTCTCGCGGGGCATGTCTATGCCGTCGCCGCCCAGCTCGTACACGCTGGACTGGGAAAACGTCGGGTAGTTCAGCGAAATGATGTCAAAGCCCAGATCCTGCGCCTTCGCGCAGACCTCGTCCAGCCTGTCGTAGTTTTCGTTCCAGATGAGCACGGAGGCCATGGATTTCATCGACGTGCGCCCGATCCGCGCCACGGCCTCCGCGATGCCGTCCATGATGTTGTCTATCTGGCGCGAGCGCGCCATTGTTTCGGGATCCGCGGAGTCGAACGATATGCTTATTATGTCGGCGCCGGCGTCCTCCAGTCTGCCGATCATGTCGTTGCGGAGCAACAGCTGGGGAGCGGCGTCCAGCACGGCGCTGTTCATGTTGTTCTTTGTCGCTCTGGCCGTGAACTCGGCTATGTGCGGGTTCAGCAGCGGCTCGCCGCCCGTGAGCGTAATGTGCGACACGCCAAACTCGGCCAGCCTGTCGATGGCTTTCAGCCCCTGCTCGCGCTCGACGAACACCTTGGGCGACTGCTTCCATATGCTGCAGAACGTGCATTTTGACGCGCAGGCGTTTGTCAGCGCAAACTCGGCGCACTTGAGCCTGCCTTTCAAATAGTTGAGCGCGATGTTCCTCTTCTTCGACTTTTCCATTTACAAAACCATTCCGTTTCCAGTTTCAAGTTTTGCCGCAGCGCAGCATAAGGCAGGCAGAGCGGCAGAGCGCCGAGCGCGCGTCCGGCGCTCTGCCCTAGTGGAGAGTATACCACACTGGATTTTTTTCGGCAATGCGCGGATCCGCCA
>JAISFK010000245.1 GCA_031263625.1 Clostridiales bacterium | reverse complement strand
AGCGGCAACGCGCGGCCCGTCTTCGCCATGACGGGCGTGGTTCTGGAGCGCGCCGCCCTGGCCGGGAAGAAGGGGAACGCGATAAAGCTGAGGCTGGCGTCCGGGAGCGGGCTGCGCCTGGACGGCGTGTATTTTGGCGACGCGGCGGATTTCGCGGGAGCGCTCGGCGCGCAGCTCGGCGAGGACGGGGTTTTCAGCTGCTGCGGCCCCGCGGACATCATGTTTTATCCAGAGATCGACGACTACAGGGGCATGAGGAAGATACAGCTCGTAGTGAGCGCCGTCAGGCGCTCGCGTGGCATGGGCGCTTAGCAGGGGACACGTAAACTGCGCGCCCGCTTCCAAAAAAACAGGAACCGCCAAGTCTTGACGACTGACGGTTCTGTTCTCAGCAACAAACTGTAGAATAGGCCGCCAAGCACAAGCGGCAATCCTTATTTATATTGTACGCTATGCGCCCGCAAAAATCAAGCCCGATTTTTCAGATACAGAATGCCGCGTAAAGCGGAACGGTTTTTTTGCCGTCAGCAAATCCGAAGTTTTTAGCGGACAGCTTAATGGAATACTTTGGCTTATAATGTTCAATGTATACTCTCAAGCTCTTTGCCTGCGTATTGTCCGCGCTTTTTACTTCAACGGGGATAATCGCGCCGTCGCGTTGAATGATAAAATCAACCTCCGCGCCGCGGCCGGATTCCCAATAATATGTGGTATAGCCGTTCATCGTCAAATGAGCGTTGACATAGTTTTCAGCCATGCCGCCCTTGAAATATTCAAGCTCTCTGCCGCGCGGGCTGTCTTCGGACATATAGAGAACGTCCTGTGCCGCCAGCTCCTTTTTCGCGCAGAGCAAGCCCAAATCGGACACATAAATTTTGAAAGAATCTATGTCCTTGTTATCATCAAGCGGTTTGCGGGGGATTTCGACCTTATATACCTGAGAACATATACCGGACAGGCTGAGCCATTCGATGGCGTTCTCAAATTCAGCAGCTCTGCCGCCCTTTTTAATCAGCTTATACTGAAAGCGGGTGTTTTTCTTGGAAAATTGAACGGTAACATTGCTGTAGGCAAGCCGTGTTTTCTTAATTTCGTTTGGTTCATTGTATTTGCTCATGCCAGCAAGATAATTATTCAGTATTGTAGATTGTATTTCGCGGGCAAGAATGTAATCTTTTGTTTCGGCAAACTGCATGACACACTCCGGCATGCCGCCTATAACGAGATATTGGCGGTAATACTGCATGGCCGAATTGTGAAGAGCGGAAGGCATGGGAGAATCCGACTCAAAACACTCTCTGATTTTTTTCGATATGGGTTCCTGCCCTATAGAAATTATAAATTCTTCAATATCCATCGGGTACATGGTTTTCATATCTACTTTGCCGACAGGAAAAGAAAACTTCTCCCGATTGACCGCGACGCCGAGCAAGCTCCCCGCTGCAATGATATGATATTCGGGCGCTTCCTCGCAAAAATATTTGAGAGAAGCCAGCGCGCGCTCGCAAGCCTGTATCTCGTCAAACGCGATCAAAGTTTTTTCCTTTATGATGGTTTGCCCCGAAATATGGGATAGGAGCGGAATAAGGTAGGCGGGGCTAATGTCCTCATTAAAGGTTTCTTTTAGCTTTTCGTTTCGTTCAAAATTGAAATAGGCCACGTTCTCATAATGGCTGCGTCCAAATTCAAGGATAGAATAGGTTTTGCCAACCTGCCTCGCGCCTTGAACGACAAGCGGTTTGCGGCGGGGGCTGTTCTTCCATTCTTCAAAAAAATGCGCTATTTTCCGATACATGGCTTCGACCTCTTTCGTGTTTTTAGTATAACACATAGTCGCGCGCATATCCAGTGCTTTTGAATGAATATTTGCACTAAATCACATGAGATATTTTTGAAGCCCGCTCGCTTTTTCGCTCGCTTTTTCGCTTTTTCGCTCGCGTTTTCTCGCGCTTTCGCCGCAGATCCGCATTTTTCGCCGTATTGTCAACATCGGCATAATATGCTATACTACGCTCAATATACGCTGCCGGGCGCGTTTGGGCCGCGGCGGGCTTTGCTGCCCGCCGGCGCGGCCGCTCTCGCGCAATCGCGGCATGAGGGGAGGTCGGCGCCGTGCAGGAGGAATACGAAAGGCTAGTTTCGCGCATAAAAAAATATAACGCGGGGTTTGACTTCGCCCTGCTCGACGCCGCATTCAGCTTCGCCAGGACGGCCCACGAGGGCCAGGTGCGCGTTTCCGGCGAGCCGTACATCATGCACCCGCTGCACGTCGCGATCATCCTCGCTGAGCTGGAGCTGGACGCCGGCTCGATCATCGCCGGCCTGCTGCACGACGTCGTGGAGGACACGTCCGTGACGCTCGAAAAGCTGTCCGAGACGTTTGGCGACGAGGTCATGCGCATTGTGGACGGCGTGACGAAGCTCGACAAGATCCCGTACACGACCAAGGAGGAGCAGCAGGCGGAGAACATCCGCAAGATGTTCCTCGCCATGTCGAAGGACATCCGCGTCATACTCATCAAGCTGGCGGACAGGCTCCACAACATGCGCACGATGATCGACATGCCGGAGGCGCACCGCCGCCAGAAGGCCAAGGAGACGCTGGAGATTTACGCGCCGCTCGCCAACAGGCTCGGCATATTCAAGCTGCAGAGCGAGCTCGAGGATCTGTGCTTCAAGTACATGGAGCCCCTGGAGCACGACATGCTCGTCAACGAGCTGTCGGAAAACTGGTGCGAGCGCGAGGCGCCCGTCGCCGACATAGCCCGGATGATCGAGAGCAAGCTGTCGGACATAGGCATCAACGCCAGCATCGAGTACCGCATGAAGCACCTGTACAGCATATATAAAAAGATGAAGATGCAGGGCAAGACGGTTGACCAGATATACGACATATTCGCGATACGCATTATCGTGGGCCTCGTCAGCGAGTGCTACACGGCGCTCGGGAAGGTTCACGAGGAATACAAGCCGATACCGGGCCGCTTCAAGGACTACATCGCGATGCCCAAGCACAACCAGTACCAGTCGCTGCACACCACGCTGATCGGCGACTCGGGGACGCCGTTCGAGGTTCAGATAAGGACATGGGACATGCACCGCGTTGCCGAGTTTGGCATCGCGGCGCATTGGCGTTACAAGGAAAATTATGGCGCCAGGCAGGGGGGCAAGGAGGGCGGCGCGGCCGGCCGCGGCGGGAGCAGGGCGGCTGGCCGCGACGGCGGCAGGGAAGGCGCGGCGGGCGGCAGGGCGGGCGCCGGCGACGGCGGCCCGGAACGCAAGGACGGCGGCGCGGGGGGCACGGAGGCCGGCGCGCCCGGCAGGGATGGCGGCCCCGGCGGCAGGGAGGGCGCCATGGACGCCAGCGGCCTCGCGCTCAGCGACAACGACCAGAAGCTGGCCTGGCTCAGGCAGCTGATCGACTGGCAGCGGGATCTCCAGGACGCCGGCGATTTCGTGGAGAGCCTGAAGATAGACCTCTTTGCCGACGAGGTGTTCGTGTTCACGCCAAAGGGCGACGTGTACGACATGCCCATCGGCAGCACGCCGATCGACTTCGCGTACAGGGTCCACAGCGCGATAGGCAACAGGCTGAACGGCGCCCGCGTGAACGGCCGCATCGTCCCCATCTCGCACACGCTCCAGAACGGCGACATTGTCGAGATCATCACCTCGTCAACGGTGCACGGGCCGAGCCGCGACTGGCTGGACATCGTCAAGAGCAGCCAGGCCAAGAGCAAGATCAAGCAGTGGTTCAAGCGGGAGAACCGCGACGAGAACATCGTGCGCGGCAAGGAGCTTGCCGAAAGGGAGCTGAGGCGCTTAGGGTACGCGCCGGCGCAGCTGTTCAGGCCGGAGTGGATCCAGAAGGTGCTCGCCCGCTACAACTTCAACTCGCTGGACGACGCCTATTCGGCGATCGGGTATGAGGGCATATCCGCGAACAAGATAGTGCTCAAGCTTGCGGAGGAGTACCGCCAGGAGCACAGGGCGGAGCAGCAGCTCGGCACGGTGGAGCAGCAGCTCGCCCAGCAGCAGCTGCAGCAGCAGGACGCCAAAGACGCGCAGAAGGCCGCGAAGGAGCGGGAGCGGAAGGCGCCGCCGGAGAGCGGGATACTGGTCAAGGGGATCGACAACTGCCTCGTGCGCCTGTCGCGCTGCTGCAACCCCGTGCCGGGCGATCCCATCATTGGGTACGTCACGCGGGCGCGGGGCGTGTCCGTCCACAGGGCGGACTGCGTGAACGCCAGCGCCGGCGTGGACGACACGAACAGGCTGGTGGAGGTTTCGTGGTACGAGGGCGCGGACAAGGCGTATCCGGCGAACATCTCGATCGTGGCCAAGGATCGGCAGGCCCTGCTGTCGGACGTCACGAACATCATCAGCGCGTCCAAGATACCGCTCATAGCGGTCAACGCCCGCAGCTCCAGGGACAACTTCGCGATGATCAGGCTGACGCTTGAGATAAGCGACAAGGCGCAGCTGGAGGCCATCATAAAGCGCTTCAACGGCGTGGAGAGCGTGCTGAATGTGACGCGCGGCGGCTAGGCGGGGCGGCTGGCTGGCGACCAGTGCATAAGGCAGACAGGGCGGGGCGCACGGTGGCGGCGGCCATGGCGCAAAGCGGGCGCGGCTGGCTGACGGCGGCCAGGCGGCGACTAGGCGGGGCGGTTGGCGACCAGTGCATAAGGCGGGGCGCCGTTTGAATCCAAGACTTGAAAAGGATGGCCATGAGCATGGCGAGCGCGGGCATGGAAATGGAAATGGAAATGGGAGCGGCGGGCGGCCGGACGGGCAGTGGCGGGAACATAGGCGCGGGAGCGAGAAGCCGCCGGGCGAGCGGGAGCAGGGGCATGGGCGCGGGAGCGGGAACGGTAAGCGAACGGGCGAACGGGAGCGCGGGATCGGGAGCGGGAAGCGGCCGGGTGGAAGCGTGAGGGCGGTGGTCCAGCGCGTCGCGCGCTCGGAAGTGTCCGTCGGCGGGCATGTGCGGGGGCGCATAGGCGCGGGCCTGAACGTGCTCGTGGGGATCGGGCTGGGCGACACGGAGCGCGACGCGGAGTGGCTTGCCAGAAAGGTGCTGGGCCTGCGCGTTTTTGAGGACGGCGGCGGCAAGATGAACCTGAGCGTCCAAGATGTCGCCGGGGAGCTGCTCGTCATATCGCAGTTCACTCTCTACGGGGACTGCGCGAAGGGCAACCGGCCGTCGTTCGCGGCCTCCATGCCGCAGGAATCCGCGCGGGGCCTGTACGAGAAGTTCGTGCTGGCGTGCGGCGGCGGCGGGGTGCGCGTCGAAACGGGCGAGTTCAGGGCCGACATGAAGGTGCTGATTGAAAACGACGGCCCTGTCACGCTGATCATCGACTCAAAAAAGCCGTAGCGCCGGAAAGGCATTGAAGCGGCGCAGAGACGCATTGAAACGGCGCCGGGATGGCATTGAAGCGGCGCAGGGATGGCATTGAAACGGCGCCTAAGTGGCGCCGGGGCTGGAAAGGCGCCGGGGGCGGGGAAGGCGGTTGCGATGCTTGTCATACACAAGGTGAGCTCCGGGGTTGGCGTGTCCAACTCGTACATAGCCGGGGACGGCGAGGCCGGGGTTATCATAGACGCCGGGGCCAATGCCGGCGACATACGCAGGATGGTGGGCAAGTCGGGCATGAAGCCCGTCATGATACTTTTGACGCACTGCCATTTCGACCACATCGAGCACGTTGACGAGATCAGGGCCGAATACGGGATTGGGGCGGCCATACACGCCGCCGACGCGAGGGCGATGTCCGACCCCGTGCTGAACGGCTCCGTGCTTTTTGGCCCGCCCAAGGCGCTCTTGCCGCCGGACAGCCTGCTCGCGGACGGCCAGACGGTCAGGGCGGGCGGCGCCGAATTTGCGATTATCCACACGCCGGGGCACACGCCGGGCGGCATATGCATACTGTCCGGCGAGGCGCTTTTCAGCGGCGACACCATTTTTAAGGGCTCTGTCGGCAGGACTGACTTGGGCGGCGGCGATTTCGGGCAGCTGATCGCGTCGATAGAGGGCAGGATCATGCGCCTTGGCGACGGCGTCGGCATATATCCGGGGCACGGCTTCCAGACGACCGTGGGGGACGAGAGGAGAACGAACCCATTTTTGGCGACATGACCGCGGCGCGGCGCATCCTCGTGTTTCTGCCCGCGGCGATGCAGAAGTACCGAAGCGACATATACGACATGGCAAAGCTGTTCTATGGCGGCGGCATAGAGTTTTGCGCGGGCGCCGAGGCCATTGCGGGTGCAGGGGGCGTTGCGCCGCCCGTCGAAGCCGTTGCGGGCGCCGGGACTGGCGAGCTTGTTGCGGGCGCCGGGGCCGTTTTGCCGCCCGCCAAGGCTGGCGAGCCCGTTGCGGATGTTGGGGCTGTTGGCGAAGGAGCGGGGGCTGCCGGCGCGGGGGAGCGCTTCCCGCCAGGCACGGACGCGCTGATTGCCGGCGCGCGCGATGGCAGCTTTGAGGTCACGTTTGTTTTCAGCGGGCCGGCGGCTTCCGAAGCGGCGCGCGAGGCGGCGGCTGGGGCGGCGGCGCGCGCGGAGGCGCTTTCAGAGGCGGCGGCAGGGGCTGGGAATGAAGCTGGGACTGAGGCTGGGGCGACGGCCGCCGATGCGACGCTTGCCGAAGCGACGGTCGAGGTGGCTGGGACTGGTGCGACCGTTGAGGCGGCAGGGGCGGCTTTCGGCGGCGAGCCGGACGGCGGCAGATACGCGCTGAAAATGCTGGTATACAGGCGGCTCAAAGCCCGCGCGCGCGCCGTCCCGCCCTGGGGGGCGCTGGTCGGCGTCAGGCCGGTGAAGAAGGCGGCGGACTTGATGGCGGGCGGCGCGTCCGAGCGGGAGGCCGTGTCGTATCTGGCGGATCGGTACGACGTTTCGGAGCATAAAGCCAGGCTGTGCGTTTCGGTGGCCCGCAGCGAGAGGCATGTCCTGGACAGCGCGGGGCCGGCTGACGCGGCGCTGTACGTCGGCATACCGTTTTGCAGGACGAAATGCGCGTACTGCTCGTTTCCGTCCGACGCGTTCAATAAGGCGGGCGCATACGCGAAGCCGTATCTGTCCGCGCTGAAGCGGGAGATCGCGTTTCTCGCGGAATACGTGAAGGCGCGCCGGCGCAGGCTGGCGGCGCTGTACATCGGGGGCGGCACGCCGACGGCGCTGCCGGCCGAGCTGCTTGCCGAGCTGCTGGAATG
>JAISFK010000232.1 GCA_031263625.1 Clostridiales bacterium | reverse complement strand
CGGCGATGCTTATGGCGCGGGCGGCGCGCGCAGGGCCGGAGCGCGCAGGGCCGACGCGCGCCGCAGGCTGCTGAAAGAGGAAGTCACGGAGAGCGAGATCGCGGACATCGTGTCAAACTGGACGGGCATACCCGTGTCGCGCCTCACGGGCGGCGAGCGGGCGAAGCTGCTGGGCCTGAACGCGACCCTGCACGAGCGCGTCATAGGCCAGGACGAGGCGGTGGACGCGATATCCGACGCCGTTCTGAGGTCGCGCGCCGGGCTGTCGAACCGCGAGCAGCCGATCGGCTCGTTCCTGTTCCTCGGGCCGACCGGCGTCGGCAAGACGGAGCTGGCGAAGGCGCTCGCCGCCGCGCTGTTCGACACGGAGCGGAACATCGTGCGCATAGACATGAGCGAGTACCAGGAGCGCCACTCCGTGTCGCGGCTCGTCGGCGCGCCTCCGGGGTACGTCGGCTACGAGGACGGCGGGCAGCTCACGGAGGCCGTGAGGCGCAAGCCGTACAGCATCGTGCTGCTGGACGAGATGGAAAAGGCGCACCCGGACGTGTTCAACGTGCTGCTGCAGCTGCTGGACGACGGCCGGCTGACCGACAGCCAGGGCAGGTCGGTCAACTTCAAGAACACGGTCGTCATCATGACGTCTAACGCCGGCAGCCAGTACCTGCTCGACGGCGTAGACGCGGACGGCTGCATAGGCGAGGGCGCCAGAAAGCGCGTGATGGACGAGCTGCGGCTTGGCTTCAAGCCGGAGTTCCTGAACAGGCTGGACGAGATCGTCATGTTCAAGCCGCTTGCCAAGGCCGAGATCGTGAGCATCGTAGGGTTGCTGGCGCGCGAGCTGGCGCAAAAGCTCTCGGAGAGCGGCCTTGCCCTCGACATCTCGCAGGCGGCCATGCGCCACATCGCGGACGAGGCGTATTCGCCCGTGTACGGGGCGCGCCCCATCAAGCGCTTCATGAAGAAGCGCATTGAGACGCAGATCGGCAGGCTCATCCTGCAAGACGCGCCGGAGAGCGGCGCGGTGGTGGCCGTGGACTTGCGCGGCGGCGAGCTGGCCGTCAGCGTCCGCGAGCGGCGCGAGGGCGGCGCAGCGGCGTAGCGTGGTCGGCGCCCAAGGCGTCGGATTTGCGCTACGGCGTAGCGAGGGCCTGCGCCCGCCCATTTGGCGGGCGCAGGCCCTCGCGCCCGGGGCGGCGCGAGACGCGGCAGTGCGCCGCTCATTTCCGTTCGCCTGTTGCAGGGACGACGTTTGAATGTTCCGGCCTTTGAAGCAGTTCAGCTTTTGCATACGCTCGAACATTCGCGCCGCGCCGTCCTCAATCTCCGCAAAAGAGAAAAACTTTGTGCCTTTCTTGGAGATGTCCACATCGCGAACCCGCCCAGCCCAATCGTAGAGCTCGTGGAACAGATGCCCGTGAATTGCCTTGTAATGCTCAAAATCGAAAGTATTGTAAAGCGGCGACCGTTCCCATGTTGCCGCAGCTTCCTGCGTTATTTCAAGCTCCGCCTGACGAAGCTCGTTTTCGTCGCGTATGCCGAGCTTGTTTATCAGAACGGTCGTACCCGGATAGCAGTTCGCTGAAATCGCGTCAAGGCTGTATACTGACGAGCATTTGAATTTACCATAAACGCGAGTCAGTAATACTCGTTTCCTCTGTCCGACCGCAAATTGCGGTCGGAATTCCCAATCGAACACGAGTATAATTCGCCATACTCCGCCTCCGACATCCTCATATACTTCCGCTTCACGTTCGCAATATAATCCTCGTGAGAAATTTCGCCGTCGAGGACGCGGCGGCACTCGCGCAGAACGTCCTCGGACGGCGCAAGCCCCTCCATTCGCAGAGACGCCTCCGCGTTGCGAATCGCCATATCAATCGTTACCTGCATAGCCGGCCCCCGTTTGTTTGTAATATTTGCCGCTCCTTGATTGCCTCAAAGCGGCCTGCGCGCTGCGGGACGATGTTCAGCCCGTCAAAGCTCTTGCCGTTCGTGATGACACTTCGGATATTACACCGGCAACAAAATGCTGTCAAGAATAATCGGCATAATGCCGCCATCGCGCCGCCCTTGCGCCGCACCCCGCGCCGCCCGACTTTCGCGATTTCATGATTGAATATCCCGCCCAGTGGTATACATAAGATTGTAAAAAAGCTTGCCGCGCCGCGCGCCGCGTCGGGCTGCGTATGTCGGATCGCGCATAAATATGCTATTATATTATATATGGGCGCAACATGCCGCGCACCGCGCGGCGGCGCCATGCAATTTTTCTGCATCATGCATCATCTGTATCTGTATGTATCTGCAATGGAGGCTCTGTAATGAACGAAGTTAGGGTTTTGCCGCTGAAATACTGCATACCGGGGCTCATGCGCGCCGGGAGCGACGTGGCGGTCGGCGGGAATGTCATATTGCGCAGGGGCGCCGTCATAACGGACGGCATTATCGGCGCCCTGAAGAAAAACGAAGTGCCGGAAGCCACCATTATCCTGAATTCCGAGTCGCAGGACTACTACAGCGACTACAAGATGAACAAGCCGGCGGAGCAGTGCCTCGCCGAATACGCGCTGGGCTACAAGAAGATCAAGCGCGACCTCATGCGAATTTTCATCAAGCGGAGCTACACATACGAAAACATACGCGCCATCGCGGAAATGCTGATCGCCAACGCGAGCGGCGTCAGCAAGGGCAGCGTTTTCCTCTGCGTGGACGGCGTCCGCCCGATCGACGAATACCTGTACACGCACTCGATCAACGTCGCGCTGCTGGCGTACCTGATGTTCGGCTGGATGGGCATGTCGGGCGACGAGGAGAGGATCGAGCTCGTGATGGCCGGCCTGCTGCACGACATCGGCAAGATCAAGATAGACAAGAACATCATTTCCAAGACGAGCGTGTTCGACGCGGCCGAGATGCGCATCATCAAGAAGCACCCGCTGTACGGCCACGAAATCCTGTGCGAGATAGACGGCATCAGCGACAGGATCAAGGAGGCCGTCTACAGCCACCACGAGAAGATAAACGGCTCCGGCTACCCGCGCGGCCTGAAAGGCGGGGACATAGGGCTGTTCGCGCGGATGCTGTCCATATGCGACATCTACGACGCCATGATGGCGAACAAGGTGTACCGCCCGCGCCAGTCGTCGTTCCACGTGTTCGACGTGTTCATGAACGACAAGCTGAACGGCAACCTGGACTTCGAGATGGTCACGATGTTCCTCGAGCGGATATCGGGGGACTTCGTCGGCAAGATGGTGAAGCTGGACAACGGCCTGTCCGGGAAGATCATCTTTATGAACCCCGTGGACTACTCCAGGCCGATGGTGCAGGTGGGCAAGCTGATCATCAACACCGAGACGGACCGCGTGGCTGTCACCGACGTGCTGGACTGACCGCGCCGGGCTAGCAGCGCCGCCTGGCATGGCGCGGCGCGATCCGGCCGAGGCCCGCAAAAATAACAAGCTCGCCCCGCTCCGGGGGCGCAAAAGGAGGTTTTTTCGCGCTATGACAATCGGCTTTGACTCTTACAGGGACAAGGTGATGGGCTGCTGGGCAGGCAAAAACGTAGGCGGCGTGCTGGGCGCGCCATTTGAGGGCAAGCGGCAGTTCAACGAGATCGACTTCTACGCGGTGGATCTGTCCAACGGGCCGCCGCCAAACGACGACCTGGATCTGCAAATCGTCTGGCTCGCGGCCGTGGAGCGCTACGGCAGGAACGTGACCGCCTCCATTCTGGGCGACTACTGGCTCAGCTACGTGCTGCCGAACTGGGTCGAGTACGGGACGGGCAAGGCGAACCTCGCGGCGGGCCTGGTGCCGCCGCTCTCCGGCGTCGTGGACAACACCTACAAGGACTCCTGCGGCTGCTTCATCCGCTCGGAGATATGGGCCTGCCTCGCGCCGGGCCACCCGGAGATCGCGGCGCGCTACGCATACGAGGACGCGATCGTGGACCACGCGGGCGAGGGCATGTTCGGGGAGATCTTTTTCGCGGCCCTCCAGAGCGCGGCTTTCGTGGAGGGCGACGCGCAGAAGCTGATCGACATCGGCCTGAGCTACATCCCGGAGGACAGCGCCGTCGCGAGGGCCGTCCGCTGCGCGCGCGAGTGCCACGGCGAAGGCGTCCCGTTCCGCGAGGCGCGCGTGCGCATACACAACGCCGCCCCCGGCACGTTCGGCGTCCAGGGCATACGCCTGAGCGAGATACCCGAGTCGGAAAAGGCCATGGCCGTCGGGGCGCCCGGCTTCGACGCGCCCGAGAACGTCGCGTTCGCCATCGCCGGCCTGCTGTACGGCGAGGGCGACTTCGGCAAGTCCATCTGCCTGGCCAACGCCTGCGGCGAGGACACCGACTGCACGGCGGCGACGCTCGGCGCCCTGCTAGGCATCGTGGCGGGCGCGTCCGGGCTGCCGAAAAAATGGACGGAGCCGCTGGACGACAAGATCGCGACGATGTGCATAGACAAGACGAGCGCGGGCATTTTCGTGCCGCAGACCGTCACGCAGCTCACGGACCGCATCATGCAGGCCACGCCGGGCTTCCTCGGCCAGGAGTTCTGCGACGTCCTGAACAAGGGCGGGTACGCGATCAAGGCGCGCGACAGCCTGCTCTGCGACGACGCGTCCGACTATCTGCCGCTCATCAACGGCGGCGGCAAGCCGAAGGATCCCACGGTCGCCGAGCTGTGCGCCCTGCCGCCGTACATAGCCCGCTACTCGTTCCCCGCGTTCAGCGTCATGGTGGACTACTGCGGCTCCGCTTTTTTCAGGAGCGGCGAGAACCGGAAG
>JAISFK010000168.1 GCA_031263625.1 Clostridiales bacterium | reverse complement strand
GAATACCTCGCCGTTTCGTCGCTCTCGTGGGCCGTGTCGGATCCGTTCCGCCAGCTGGGGCAGCTGCTTAACGATTTGCAGCATTTCTTCGCGTCCGCGATGAAGCTTATGAACATCCTTGGTGCCCGCCCGCGCGTCACGAGCCCTGAGCGGCCGGAGAGAACGGAAAGGGCCGGATCGGGCGCTGATGCTGCGGGTGCGCCAACTGGGGCTGAGGCCGGGATCGCAGGCGGCAGTGTTGCCGCAGGCGCGGACGCATCCGACGCAACTGCCGTTGCCACCGAAATAAGGGGCAGGGCCACCACCGAGACGGAGGCCGAAC
Organism: Clostridiales bacterium; assembly: GCA_031263625.1. Classification (GTDB taxonomy): domain Bacteria; phylum Bacillota; class Clostridia; order WRLR01; family WRLR01; genus JAISFK01. The sequence goes on along the minus strand of JAISFK010000168.1, from coordinate 9,020 downwards.
CCGCCACTGCCGCCGCCGATATCGCCAATGCTGCGGGCACGCCTGCCGAGGCCGAATCTGCCGCTGCTACCGCCAATGCCGGGGGCGCACCCGCTATCACCGATGCCGCTGCCGCCGAAACCGGGGCCGAATCTGCCGCCGCCGATATCGCCGCTGCCGCCGCTGCCGCCGAAACCGGGGGCGCCAGCGCTAGAGCCGTTGCCGCAGGCGGCGAGATCGAATTTCGCGACGTGAGCTTCGGATTCGCCGGGACGCCTGTGCTCAACGGCGTCAGCTTCCACATCAGGCCCGGCGAGACATACGCGCTCATGGGGGAAACAGGCAGCGGCAAGACCGTAATCGCCGACCTCATTTCGCGCTTTTACGACGTTCAGTCGGGCGCCGTCATAGTGGACGGCACGGACGTGCGCAAATGGGATCTCCAGGCCCTGCGCGGCATGATCGGCATGACCACGCAGGAAACGTTCCTGTTCTCCGACACCGTGGACGGCAACATCGCGTATGGCAACCCCAGCCTGCCGGAAAGCGAGGTGCGCAAGTACGCCGCCGCGTCGGCCGCGCAGTTCATAGAGAAGCTGAGCGAGGGCTACGAAACGATCATCGGCGAGCGCGGCGTCGGCCTGTCCGGCGGCCAGAAGCAGCGCATCGCGCTGGCGCGGGCGCTGGCGATACACCCCGGCATACTGATACTGGACGACACGACGTCCGCCGTGGACATGGAAACGGAAAAATACATACAGGAGCAGCTGGAGGCGCTGGATTTTCCATGCACGAAGCTCGTCATCGCGCAGCGCATATCGTCCGTCAAGAACGCCGACTGCATTTTGCTCCTGCACGGCGGCGCGATCGCGGAGCGCGGGACGCACGCCGAGCTGATAGCCAAAAACGGCAGATACCGCGATCTGTGGAAAATCCAGACGGGCGTGGCGGAGCTGGCCGGCGACATAGCGGATCTGGCTAGTGGCGCGGCGGAGCTGGCCGGCGACATGGCCGATCCGGGCGGCTGCGGCGCGGAGCTAACGGGGGCCGCGAATCCGACGGATCCGGCAACTCCAGCAAATCCTGCGCGCACGGCAAATCCCGTGAGTTCCGCAGATCCTGCGCCTACCGCAGATCCCATGAACCCTCCGAGTTCAGCAAATCCTGCGCGCCCGGCGGATCCTGCGTCTCCCGCAGTTCCCGCGCGTCCCGCGAAAGGCGGTGGTTAAGTTGGCTCAGCGAAACAAGTACGACATCGACGAGGAACTTGAAACCCCATTTAACTTTAAGCATCTGCGGCGCAGCTACGTCTACATCAGGCGCCAGCTGAAAAAAATGCTGTTCGCGCTGGCGCTGTCGTGCGTTTCAAGCATTGTGGCCCTCACGGTCCCGCAGATGGTCGAGCGCGCCATCGACGTGTGCGTGCCGAACAAGGACTACAGCGGGCTGTTCATCCTGGCCGCCCTCACGGCCGCCGCCATCGTCGGCAGCATCATGCTGGCCAAGGCCCGCGCGCACATCATGGTCAAGGTCGGCCAGGACATCGTGTTCGACATCCGCAGCGACCTGTTCGCGCACATGCAGCAACTGCCGTTCACGTATTACGACAGCCGCCCGCACGGCAAAATACTCGTGCGCGTCGTGCAGTACGTGAACACCGTTTCCAACATGCTGAGCAACGGCATCATAGACTTCATCCTCGAGATATTCAACCTCGTGTTCATCGTCATATTCATGCTGTTCACGAGCCCGCGGCTCGCGCTCGTCGTCCTGGCCGGCCTGCCCGTGCTGTTCGCCGTGCTGTTCTCCATCAAGCCCGCGCAGCGCAGGGCATGGCAGGCGGTCAGCAACAAAAACTCCAACCTGAACGCCTACACGGCGGAGAGCATCAACGGCATGCGCATCACGCAGGTCTTCACGCGGGAGAAGGCGAACGCGGAGATATTCCGCAGGCTCGCGTCAAACTCCAGGCGGGCGTGGATCAAGGCTTCCATGATCTCCAACCTCGTGTGGGTGTCCGTGGACAACATATCGCAGGTGATAACCGCGTTCCTGTACGTCGTCGGCGTCCTGTGGACATACCCTGCCGTCTCGTTCGGCGTCATCCTCGCGATGGGCAACTATTCGTGGCGGTTCTGGCAGCCGATCAACCGCCTCTCGCAGATATACAACGACTTCCTGACCGCAATCGCGTACCTTGAGCGCATCTTCGACACGATGGACGAGCCCGTTGTCATAGGCGACGCGCCGGACGCCTACGAGCTGCCGCAGATCAAGGGCGACGTGACGTTCGAGAACGTGACGTTTGGCTACGATGGCGACAATTACGTGCTGAAGGATCTCAGCTTCAGCATACCCGCCGGCAAGAGCGTGGCGCTCGTCGGCCCCACGGGCGCGGGCAAGACGACGGTAGTGAACCTGATCTCGCGCTTCTACGACATCAACGGCGGGCGGATCCTCATAGACGGCCACGACATCTCCAAGGTGACGCTCCACTCGCTGCGCAGCCAGATGGGCATCATGCTGCAGGACAGCTTCATCTTTTCCGGCACGGTCGCGGAGAACATAAAGTACGGCAGGCTGGACGCGAGCGACGGGCAGATCGCGGCGGCGGCGGGCGTGGTCCACGCGGACGAGTTTATCGGCCAGATGGGCGAAAAGTACGGCACGGAGATAAAAGAGCGCGGCAGCCGCCTGTCGCAGGGGCAAAAGCAGCTGCTGAGCTTTGCCCGGACGATCATCTCCGACCCCAAGATCCTGATCCTCGACGAGGCCACGTCGTCCATAGACACAAAGACGGAGCTGTACGTGCAGGAGGGGATCAACCACCTGCTGTCGGGGCGCACCTCGTTCATCATCGCGCACAGGCTCTCCACGATCAGGCACTGCGACCGCATCATGTACATCAAGGACCAGGGCGTGAGCGAATACGGCACGCACGACGAGCTCATGGCGCTCAACGGCGACTACTGCCAGCTATACCGCTCCCAGCTGCAGGAGCTGTAGAGCGAGCAACGGCGGGGCGCGGCCCCTTGGCGCCAGACGCGGCAATGCGGCTGCTGCCGGCTCTGCCGCTCCCGGCTGCAGGAGCTGCAAGCCGGCCATCCGACCGACCAACCGACCAACCGGCTGGCTGGCCATTCGTTAAGATATATACTGACGAGCATCTGAATTTTCCATTAACGCGAGTCAGTTTTCAAGCTAATCCCCCGTTTCTCTGTAACCGTCAAATAGGCGGTATATAAACCGCTCCGATCAAAGCGGCAATCTCAGGAATTTCCTTAGTTCCAGTCGCATCTCATCATAGTGCGTAAGCCAAATATAATGAGCGGCTTGCGCGATGCAAACCAGCTTGGATTTTTCAATCAACGCTGATATTTGCTCTGTCTGCCAGTTAGGGCGAATATCCTTTTTCGCGCACATAAATAGCGCTGGCATTGGTAGTTTTGATATATCCCTGTATAGGCCGGGGCTCTGAATATATTTTCTAAAAGACGCATTTCCGGCTTTATTCACTTCTTCGTTGAACGGATAAAGAAAATCCGGCAACACTTCGCCGCCGCGATTGGCGATAAACTCAGCATACCATTCTTTGTTGTTTTGAACGCTAAGTCCAGCAATAAACAAAAGCGAGGATGTCCTTTCAGGATGAAGAATGGCGTACAGTAATGATAAGGCCGCGCCCCATGAGTGTCCCCCCACAATCCACGAGTCAACTCCATAATAATTGCGGATGGCTTCCAAGTCGGAAAGCGCCGTCATTATATCGTATCGTCCATCTTTGTCTGAACGTCCGCAACCCCGTTGTTCAAACCGGATAACATTGTAACCGTCATCAATCATTTGCGAAACGGGAAGAAGATAATCGCAACAACCCGGCCCGCCGTTACAAAGAACAACATGCCTGTCGTTTTTCGCGCCGCTGATGTCAGTCCATATTTTAGCGTTTTCGCTTCTTATGTAATTCTCCATACCTAGTCTCCTATTGCAAGCTGAAATATTTACACATTTCTATAAGGGCGTATTTCTCCACTACGACACACAATTATCATAACACAAAACTGCCGGCCATCAAAACGTTGCGCACGGACCACGAAGAATTGCGAATCGCGACGAAGCCGTCGCCATGACTTTCTTTGGATAAGCCTGCCTCCGGCGCGATGCAAGCGCGGCTTTGGGGGAGAAAACAGGGGTTAAAGGGTTATTGGTTGATCTCGTTCGACAGCGCGGATATGATCTCCTGCGCCGTGCCGTCCTCGCCCGCGCGGGCGAGCTGGACGATTGACGCGAGCTGGTTGTTGAAGTCGTGGCGCAGCCTCGCCAGCTCCTCGCCCCGCCGCTCCACTTCGGTGCGCCGGGCCTGCTCAATCTCCATCGAGCGCTTGGCGTCGCGCAGCTCGGCCTCGATGGCCGCCCTCTTGTCGTATGAGAGGACATAGTAAAGCGTCGCCACGCCTGCAAGAAAGGCGAGAGCTATGCCGAGCAGCGAGAGGATGGTGTAGGCCGCCGAAACGTCGGGGACAAAGCTGTAAATTATCCCGAAAAACCAGTCCCCCATGCTGGGGCGAAATACATGGGACAAGGTGTATTTCAGCGCCATTGGCAGGGCTATAAAGAGCAGGTGGAACGGCTCGAATTTTTTCAGCATGAGCCTGCGCCACACTGCAAGGGACAAAAAGCCAAGCAGCGCGTAGAGGGCGAAATTGACGAGCGCAAAGAGAAGCTTCAGCGTGATGTCCGACTCCAGGGACAGCGCCACCTCGCTCCATTCGCCGCGAAACCCGCGAGAAGCGCCGCAGAACATGACAGGCACATACGCAACGGCCTCGGCCAGCGATTTGACGACATCGATATACCACCATGTAATCAGCTTTTTCCAAAACTTTCCCTGAAAAAGAAATGTTATTATAAAATACGTCCACGCATTGATAAACATGTTCATCCAAAAATGGTAGCGCGTGCCCAAAAGACTGGGATCCCCGTTCAGCCTCAACATGCACCATGCGGCATAGACAAGAGCCATAGCGGCAAGCGCAAGAATGTTCAGGCGGCTGGGCAGCACGCTGTACATGAAATAGTAGACTATGAAAGCGCGAAAAAAGTGTATGGCAAGCGTCAGCAAGAGGGTCCACGCGCCTTGCTCGAGCAGGCTCGCAACAATAGCGTCTACAGCGTTCGCAACGTTCACAGCGTCCATACGCTCCCTCCCCCGCCGCCGGCCATTCGCCGACCCCGTGTCGCAGATCTGCCATCGGCCATTCGCCGGCTCTGTTGCCGGTTTTTCACCGGCCTGCCATTAACCCGCCCGGCAGCGCTTGCATCGAGTTGCTACCGGCCATTCGCTCGGCTTCGTCGCCGATCCGCAATCAGCCATTCGCCTGCCTGTTGCCGATTCTTCACCGGCCTCTAGCCGGCCTGCCGCCGTCGGCCTGTCACTGGCCCGCCGCCAGCAGCGACGCCAGCGCCGTAAACGTCCCGTCGCGATAATGCCATTGGAAATCGCCGCCATGCTGTTTCGTCAGCTCTGACAGAATCCGCAGGCCGTAGCCGCGTCCGGGAGCGGGCCTGCGGCCCGGCTTTTTCGCAGGGTTCGTAGTCTTGATTATCAGGTAGTCGCCGTCCATGATGGAGGACAGCCGGATAACGGGCCTGGCCGCGCCCGCGCCCGTGCCAGCGCTCGCATATGCGGCCGCGCCAGCGCCTGAGCCGGCATATGCGCATGCATCCGCGCCAGCGCCTATAACATATGCGCCCACGCCCGCACCCACGCCCGCATCGGCGCCCATGCCCACGCCCACGCGCTCGTCCGCGTCGGCGCCCGCGCGCTTGCCTGCGGCCGCGCCAGCGCCCTGCAGCTCCCGGCAGGCGGATATGGCGTTGTCCAGTATGTTGCAAAACACGCTGCACAGGTGCATGGGCTCGATGGCGAGCGCGTTGGGCAAATTCAAGTCAATCGACAGGGCAATCCCCGCCGCCGCGCAGTCATTTTCCATCTTCGTCAAAACCGCGTTGATGACAGGGATGGCGCAATAGGGGTTTTCTTTTGTGCGGCTTAAATTTTCGGCGAGCGCGGAAATGCTCTCGCGGGCCTCATCGTCCTCGCCGGCGCGGACAAGCCTGGCGACGGCCTCCAGCTTTTCGCCAAAATCGCGGCGCATGCCGTCAAGCTCCTCCCTGCGCTGTTCAACGGCTTCATAGTGGGATTTTTCAAGCTCGATTCTATGGCGCGTCTCCTGCAACTCATCCTGGGCGGCGGTCTTTTTTTCCTGCGATATGGCGTATACCAGCAGCAGGACATTGGACGCAAGGCCCAAAAGCAGGCCAAACAGCCAGTATGCCGACCAGCCCTCGAACGAAAAGCTGCGCAGCATGAACAGCTGGCCGACAGGCAGGATCAGGAACATGCACAGGTAAACCGGAACATGCCGCGCTCGGACGGCGCGCCACAGGGCGATCCCCGCGGCGGCGGCCAAGAGCAAAACCAGCGCGACATTCAAAAACAGAACGGCCGCGGACATGGCGGACATGGCGGGTATGGCGGACATGGCAGACATGGCCGGCAGCGCACCCCTTTCCAGAGAACTAAAACGTCGTCCCAATAAAATTGAGATACGCCTCTTTTGTCTCATTGTACTTTGAACGGCTCACGGGGACGGCATCCCCGTTTTTAAGCAGTATCCCGCCCGGCTGGAAGCGCTGTATCTGCCGCATGTTCACGACATAGCTCTTATGGCACTGGCAAAATTCGGGCGGGAGGGCGCCGATGATTTTGTCCAGCCGCCCGTACAGCTCGACCATCCCATCCCGCGCACTGTGTATCTTGACGCTGTGCTTCCAGCTCTCTATGTAGCATATCTCGCGGAACGGTATTGAAATCAGGGCGCCGTGCCGGCGCACGACGAGGGAGGGCTGCCCGCCGAGCGGGAGCGCGTCGGCGACTTTTTTCAGGTTGGCCTCCAGTATCCCGATGTCAACCGGCTTGGCTATGTATCCGCTCAGGTTGGCGCTGCGCAAAAAAATATGCTGGGAATACTTGTCGCCATAGCCCGTCACGTAGATGATCTTGGTTTCGGGGCTGCGCCTGTACAATTCCTCGGCCGCGTCCATTCCCGTCTGGCCGCGCTCCCAGTCGATGTCCATTAAAACGGCGTCATACGAGCGCCCGTCCTCGACCGAGGACAAAAACAGCGGCAAGTCTGAAAAGAGATAGGCGTTCTCCACCATCGGCAGCGATGAGAGCTTCTCCTTCATTTCAAGCAGATGCAATTTATTGTCGTCGCACACCGCAACCTGCATGGCGCAAAAAACCTCCCGCAACTGGCCCGTCCGATTGCCCGCCGGGGCTGCCGCTCCGGCGAATCCTGCCGCCCGCTGGGGCTACCGCTCCGGCGAATCCTGCCGCACGTATGACTGCGCGAAAAACTCGTCCGTGAAGTAGTTCACGCCGATGGCCCGGCGCACGCTGTCCAGCACCCTGTTCGTGCAGGCGCGCGCATGTTCGGTGCCGTTTTTCAGGTATTCCATGACAAGCCCCTTGTTGGCCTCGTAACGCTGCCTGCGCTCGCGTATGGGCGCCAGAACGTCCTGGAGCACGGCGTTCAGCAGCTTTTTGGCGTACACGTCGCCGACCCCGCCGCGCCTGTAGTGCGCTTTCAGCTCGCCGAGCGACGCGTGGGGCGCCGCGCCGCGCTGCGGCCCCACTTGCGCGACCGCCTTCGCAAAAAGCTCGTCCGTGCAAAAGACGTCCAGATAGATGAACACCGGATTGGACTCGACATCGCCGGGGTCGTCGATCCGCAGATGCGCGGGATCCGTGAACATGTCCATCACCTTGGCGCGTATCGCGTCCGGCCCGTCCTTGAGATATATGCAGTTGCCGAGCGACTTGCTCATCTTGGCGTTGCCGTCCGTGCCGACGAGCCTGTACTGCGACTCGCTGTCCGGCAGGACGGCCTCCGGCAGGACTAGCACGTCGCGCCCGCCGCGCCCGTAGATTCTGTTGAACGAGCTGACGATCTCCCGCGTCTGCTCGATCATCGGCAGCTGGTCCACGCCGACGGGCACATAGTCCGCGCCGAACGCCGTTATGTCGGCGGCCTGGCTGATCGGGTACGTCGCGAAGCCCACCGGCAGGCTCTTGTCTATGTTCTTCTGGCGGATCTCGGCCTTGACGGTCGGGTTGCGCTCCAGCCGCGCCATCGTCACGAGGTTCGAGTAGTACATCGGCAGCTCGAACAGCGCCGGGATCTGCGACTGGACGACAAACGCGCATCTGTCCGGGTCCAGCCCGACGGCCAGGTAGTCCAGCGCCACCTCCAGAATGTTCTCCCGGATCCGCTCCGGGTTCTCCGCGTTGTCCGTCAGCGCCTGTATGTCGGCTATGAGGAAAAACATGTCGTACTCGCCGCTGTCCAGCATGTTCTTTCGCTTTTTGAGCGAGCCGACGTAGTGGCCCACGTGCAGCGCGCCCGTCGGCCTGTCGCCCGTCAGCACGACTTTTTTGCGCCCGCCAGTCGAGCCGGATGTGCCGGCCGGGCCAGCGGGGCCAGCGGGGCCAGTCGAGCCGGCCGGGCCGATTGGCTTCACAGTTTCATTTTCGTTTTGCCTGCTCCGTTCATTCTGCATTTTTCGCCATGCCTCCGATATTTCCATATTTTATACTGACGAGCATTTGAATTTTCCATTAACGCGAGTCAGCAATACTCGTTTCCTCTGTCCGACCGCAAATTGCGGTCGGAATTTCAAATCGAACGCGAGTATGATCTTGTGCCGGCCTCGCCGATTGCGGCGTCCGGCTCGCCAGTCGCGACTGGGGCCGTAGGCGCTGTCTCCCCGACGGGAGCAACAGGCGCGTCCGACTCGCCAGTCGCGATGGAGGCCGCGCCAGTCGTGCCCGGTTCGCCCGCTGCGGCAGGATCCGATGGCGTCGCGGGCGCTGCTGGCGCCGCCAGATCGGCCAGATTGGGCAGATCCGTTTTGGATTTGTACCCAAAGCACCTGTAAAACTCGTCCGTCACGTCATACGTCATCGGCCGGCCCGG
>JAISFK010000160.1 GCA_031263625.1 Clostridiales bacterium | reverse complement strand
CGCGCCGCAGGCGGAGCCGCTCTCCATTGCGGCGGAAGCCGAGGCGGTGGCCGGGGCCGAAGCCGCTGCCGAAACTGTAGCCGAAGCGGCGGCGCAAGAGGCACCCGCGCAGGAGGCTGAGACGGTGGAAGCCGTGGCGCAGGAAGAAGCTGCGGAGCAAGGGGAAGCAGCGCGAGAGGCGGCGCCAACGGAAGCGGCGGCGCCAGAAGCTGCGCAACAGGGAACTGGGGCGCCGGAAGCCGCAGCGCAGGAAGAAGTTGCGGAGCAAGCGGTAGCGGCGCAAGAGACTGGGGCGGCGGAAGCGGCGGCGCTAGAAGTTGCGCAGCAGGGGGCTGAGACGCCAGAAGTTGCGGGGCAGGGCGCTGTGGCGCCGGAAGCCGGCGCACAGGAAGGCGTTGCGGCGGTAGAAGCTGTGGCGCCGGAAGCGGCGGCAACGGCGACGGCGCCTGCAACGGTTGCTGCGACAGCGCCGGTTGCTATGGACGCTTACGGGGCCGAGCCTTCCGCGCCTGATGCGTGGAATTCGCCCGGCGCGCAGGCCGCGCAGATTCCGCAGGCCACATTGGCCGCGCAGGATGCGCCCTCCGCGGTGTGGCTGCCGGCGGTGCCGAGCAGCGCGAGCGCGGGCGGCGTGGAAGCGGCATACGAGCCGCTTGCGAACCCGGCGTTTGACATAAAGGATCTGACCTCCCGCCTGCGGGCGGCGATCGAGGCGCTGGTAAAGCTGCCGTCAGAGCTGCCGGCAGAGCGCAGAAAAATAAGCGCCGGCGTGTTCGAGCTTGCCGGCGACAAGGAGTATGTCATTGAGAGGACCATGGCGCCGGCGACCGCCGACTACGTATTCATGGGCGAGGGCTTCCGGGATGTCGGCTCGTTCACGGCGCACCTGAGCTTCAAGACCGAGGACGTGGCCGGATGCACTGTCAGCCTGCCCGAATCGCTGGCGAGCGACGCCTATATCCTGACGGATCTCGCGGCGCCGCTCATGCCCGGCTACACGACATACGCCATCGACGTGCGCGCGAGTGGCAAGAGCTTTTCCGTCGGCGACGGCGAGGCAGTCCTGAACGTGTCGCTCACGCTGAGCGGCAAGACGACGCGCTCCGTCTCCCTCGTGCTGAGCCGTTTCGAGGCCGTCTACTACGACGAGGCGTTTGACGGCGGCAAATACGACATCGACGCGGACGCGCTGATCGCGCGATCGGTGGCGACGACGCGCGTGCGCTTCGCGAGCCGCTTTGACGCGAACCGCGACGGGATTGTGGACTTGCGGGACGTTGACAGGACGAGGCAACATATGGGCTCCATGCTGGGCGAGAACGGCTGGGAGCCGAGGCCGGAAGCGTGGTCGTGCGACATTGGCGGCGGCCTGGGCAACGCGCCCGACGGGATCGTCAACATAGTGGACCTGACGCTCGCGATAGCCGCCTACGAAGCGACAGTGAAATAGCCCCGTGCGCCGCGCCAAGCGCGAGGCGCCAAAAGCGCCAAGTACGCAGCGCCAAGCGCATAGTTGCCCGCGCATCATGCGCGGGCCGCCTTTGCCTGCTCCCTGTCACGCCGCCGCCCCCGCCGGACGCCAGCCGGCGAGCGAGCGGCGAGCGGGCGAGCGGCGGGCGGGGATGCGACGGCGGCCGGATTTCAGGTTGCTTTCGGACTGGTTCGATACACAGAGGAGATCGCCGCCGAACATGCGGCCATCGTCGGCGCGTTGCGGCGAAATAACACGCTATACTGACGAGCATTTGAATTTTCCATAAACGCGAGTCAGTAATACTCGTTTTCTCTGTCTGACCGCAAATTGCGTGTTACTGCCGAGTCGATTTGGCCGGAAATTGACGGGTTGATGTGCCGTGCAATAGCCGGGATTTCTGGCCGCGACGCTGGCAGGGATTGGCGAGCAATTTCGTCAATCCCCGCCAGCGCGATGCTCAGGCCATCTCGCCTTCGATGACGAGGCGCACCATGTGGTCGTCAACAAGGCGGTGCTTTGTTGCGGCCCCGTAAATAAGGCAGGCGGCGCAAAGGTTGTTTATGAGCCTCGGCGTGCCCGCCGAGAACGTGAAAATCTCGTTTACGGCCGCCTCCGTGAAGATCTCCTTGCCAACGCCCGCGTACTGCAGCTGCCTTTCTATGAAACCCCCGGTTTCAGCCCGGTCGAGGGACGGCAGCCTGTAGCGGATGTCAACCCGCTGCCGGATGGCGGTGTACGGCTTCAGCTCAAGGCGCCCGCCCAGCTCGCTCTGCCCATATCCCAGTAATTATTTTATCCGCCATAATTTTTCTGAAGTACGTAATTCCAAGGAATCTGCTTTAGACTCCTCGGATAATTTTTGATGACAAAACTATCTGTATAGAAATGGCATCGTATCAGGGAGGGACTGCGGAATCGATTGCGTTATCGCATTTTCTAGCGGCTTGCCGCGTTCATCAAGGTATTTGTTAGCTAATTCTGGCGTAAGCCTGGCGTAAACAACAGTAGAAGAAATTGATGCATGGCCTAAAAACGCCTTAATCGCAATAAGCGATTCGCCTGCTTCAAGCATATGAACCGCGATTGAGTGGCGGAATGAGTGCGGCGTGTAGTCGTTCTGCCTAAAAAGCTTAGGATAGAACTCCTTTGCTCTATCCACATATTTCCGGACAACTTCCTCAACGCAAGAAATTGACATTTGCTCATTGGTCTGGCTTGAGAATAGATGCCGGCCGTATGTTGACTTGTTGTTTAAGTCGTATTTTCTTGCCCGCAAATACTCGGTTACGATTGCGGTGCAGCTCGCGGGGATAGTAACTATCCGAGATTTGTTCCCTTTTCCAGTCAAGCGCACTTTTGTCGGAAAAGACGGCGTTGCCAGCGTGATGTCCTTCAAGGCCACATCGCACAGCTCTTGCGCCCGCGCGCCAGTGGCATATAGGGCCGCCAGCATCGCGACATCGCGCTGCCCGATTGCTTTTGATGTATCAGGCAGTTTCAGCAGCAGC
>JAISFK010000137.1 GCA_031263625.1 Clostridiales bacterium | reverse complement strand
CAATCGTCATAGTGTCCTTTGCATTGCAAGACTTCAACAGAGCCGTCGCTGTTTTGCTGATAAACAAGCCTGTTGACTTCATCAATACGCCTGCTCCAGCCATCGCGGTGGCGCAGGGGTTCCGGCTTTCCGATGCCGTCATTCCCATTCCGGGCAATATCTTTGAGTAGCAAATTGATGCGCCTTAGCGTTTTCTTATCATTTTCCTGCCAGTATAGGTACTCGGCCCACGCTCTTTCAGCGAAAATCAGCTTACTCACGCTCCATCGCCTCTAATTCCTCAATCGTTTTGACGACGACCTGGCCACGCGCAATTTGATTCGCGGCCTCATCGATAGCAGCCAGATTTTTTTCGCCGTAAAACGGGTCAATAGATACCTCAAACGGGATTCTCTGTTCGCGGCTCATTTTTCTCGCGAAAATCGTAAACGCCGTCGTCATGTTCATTCCCAGAGATTGACAGGTGCTTTCCATCGACCTTTTCAAATCCTCGTCCATTCTGATGTTGACTAAAACTTGTGCCATTAGCGTCACGTCCTTTCAATAACATTATGCGTCCATGTAAAGATATTGTCAATACATTATCTTTACAATTTTACAATTCTCATTCGGTGAAAATACCCTTGTCGGTGGCGGCGGCAAGTTGCCCCCAACATTTCAAGGTCAATCGCCGCCGCCCATGCTTCGGGTATCTGTATCAGCCCCGAATATTCAATGGTATGCTTCCCAAACTGAACATGTTTCAGGTTTCGCGTCGGCGCGCGGGATTCTGACGCATCTTGGACCATTGTGTTGTTCCTGGCGCTGAAATTGCAGACTTTCACGAAAAGCAAATGTGGATTTCGCGTTTGTGTGGGATCAGCCGCATGCGAACGCAGACTATCAGGGTGAATTTGTGGAGTTGTTCCTTTTCACGTTCGCAATATAATCCTCGTGAGAAATTTCGCTGTCGAGGACGCGACGGCACTCGCGCAGAACGTCCTCGGACGGTGCAAGTCCCTCCATTCGCAGAGACGCCTCCGCATTGCGAATCGCCATATCAATCATTATCGGCATAGCCGCTCCCGTTTGTTTGTAATATTTGCCGCGCGTAAGATATTATACTAATCGCTTTCGGTATATGACCATACACTATTCTGAAAGTCAAATGAGAATGAATAGCCTTTGTATTCAAACTCACATGACGTTAAAACTTCATCTTTTTCAAGTACGATGTATGCATGGGAATTGTTGATGTTACCACCTAAAATTTTGACCACGCCTCCTGTGGAAATAAAATAGCCTCCTGTGCAATGATATGTCAATTCGGGAATAGCTATAAAACCCCGATTAGGCGCCATTCTCATAACTGGCCAATCATGGTCGCCCTGATGAGAAAAATTTACTTCCCAAAACGAAACTTCATCATTGCCTGAATACAATGCTTTCGGTTGATCGGCCATCACACTTTCAACTTCCTCATAAGTCTTTTCTGTTAGCGAGTCAAAAGTTATACTACATTTTGATTCGGCAATGCTTACAGTATTTCCGTCAATAGAAACGGGTTCTTTACCACACGATGACAACACGGCAACCGACAATGCTGAAACCACAAAAAGTGCAACGATTCGTTTCCTTATCAGATAGCACATTCCGTTAACCCCCGTTTTTAACTATAATCTCATTCCCGCGACAAGGCGGACATACAAATTTCCAACATCAGTATAGCACCAACTGCGGCACCCTGCGCCACGCGCCCAAGTCAGCCCGTGTACGTGTTGTCCGCTACGACGGGCAGCAGGGCGCCGCCGTCCATCACGAGGCAGGTGCCTGTTATGTAGCCGGCCCCGTCGCCGGCGAGGAACACGCACGCCTTGCCTATTTCGGAGGGCTCGCACATGCGGCCGAGCGGCAGCTTTTTAAACAGCGCCGCCCGGCGCTCCGCGTATTCCGGCGACAGCTCCCGCGTGCGCGTGTAGCCGGGCGCTATGGACACGACCCTTATGCCGTGCGGCGCGAGCTCCATCGCGGCGTTCTGCGTGAGCTTGTTGAGCGCCGCCTTCATCGGGCCGTACACGTTCGCGCACGGCCAGCAGCCCGACTGGTGGTTGGACGTGATGTTTATTATCGTCCCCGGCGCGCCGTTCCCGACCATGATGCGCGCGGCTTTCTGGGAGCAGAAGAACGCGCCCCGGAAGTCCGTGTTTATGAGCGACTCGAACAGCTCAGGCGTCGTCTCGAGGAACGGCGAGAACCTCGTGATCCCCGCGTTGTTCACCATTGCGTCCAAGCGGCCGTATGCCGCGAGAAATTCGGCGAACATGTGGTCTATGTCCGCGAGCGAGCTGATGTCGCCCTGTATGACTGCGGCGCGGGCGCCGAGCGCCTCCGCCTTTTCCTTCACGCTGAAGGCTTCGGCCTTCGAGCTCGCGTAGTTCAGCGCCAGATCGTAGCCCGCCCGCGCAAATTCCAGCGCGATGCCCGCGCCGATGCCCCGGCTTGAGCCCGTCACGAACGCGACGGGCCTTTCGGTGGCGCCGGCGCCCGCCGCCTTCGGGGCCGCCCCGGCGCAGGGCGCCGCGCCCCTTGCGGCTATGCCGCCCGCGCCGCCCGCTGTGCCGCAGGGGGCGCTATTCGCGCCGCCCGTGATATTGCCCGCCGCCGCGCTGTTCTCAGCTTTCGCCATGCGATTAGTCTCCATTCTCCATTCCCGCGCCACCCTCGGCGCCCGCCACCCGCCACCTGCAACCATAGACAGCCCGCAGCCCGATTTTCGCCAGTGCGCGACCCTCGTTGCGCCCGCCCGCGCTGTTGCCCGCCGCGCCCGCTCCATCGACGCCTGCGCCGCAGTTCGCCGCGCCAGCGCTATCGTCCGCGCCGCCCGCCGCGCTCCGCAGCCTATAGCCAGCCCGATCCCTCTTTAACCGCTACCATTCCGTGAACGAGCCGTCGTCGTTGTAGTAGCGCGGCGAGTCCCAGTCGCCCGGATACGCCTGCGCCCTGATGAAGTCCTCGTCTATCTCTATCCCCAGGCCGGGCTTTTCCGGCAGGTCTATGTGCCCGTCCCTTATCTTGAACGGCTCCTTGATGTAGCCCTCGCCGAGGGACGCCTGCTCCTGGCACAGGAAATTCGGGATCGACGCCGCCACCTGCAGCCCCGCGGCCAGCGAGATCGGCCCGAGCGGGTTGTGCGGCGCTATCTGCGCGTAGTACACCTCCGCCATCGCGGCTATCTTGCGCACCTCCGTGATGCCGCCCGCGTGGCAGATGTCCGGCTGGAGCACGAACGCGGCCTGCTTCTCCAGAACCTCGCGGAAGCCCCAGCGCGTGAACAGGCGCTCCCCGGTCGCGATGGGCGTCGAGGTGGAGCGCGCGACGGTGACGAGCGCGTCCACGTTCTCGCACTGCACGGGCTCCTCTATGAACGTCAGCTTGAACTGCTCGAGCTCCCTGATGAGCCGGATGGACATCGCCGGCGTGAAGCGGCCGTGGAAGTCCAGCGCCAGATCCACGTGCCTCGGCAGCGCGTCGCGTATGCGCCCGACCTTCTCCACGGCCCTGTCGATGAACTCCGGCGTGTCGAGCGGGCGCACGGGGCCGTCGGCCGGGCCCGTCTTGAAAATCGTGAAGCCCTCGCCCACGGCCTTCTTCGCGTTCTCGATCAGCTCGTCGAGCGTCGAGCCGCGCATGTGCGCGTATGTGCGCACGCGCTTGCGCGTGGGGCCGCCGAGCAGGACGTAGGCCGGGCAGCCGTAGTATTTCCCCTTTATGTCCCACAGCGCCTGGTCGATGCCGGACAGCGCCGACACGAGTATAGGGCCGCCCCGGTAGAACGTGCCCCTGTATATCTCCGTCCAGAGCCGCTCGTTTTCCAGCGGGTTCTGCCCGATCAGCACGGGCTCCAGCTCCTTGACGGCCATGGCGACCGTGCGCGCGCGCCCCTCCACGATGGGCTCGCCCCAGCCGATTATGCCCTCGTCGGTGGATATTTTGAGAAAGTGCCAGCGCGGTTTTACAAAAAACGACTCCATCTTCGTGATCTTCATA
>JAISFK010000103.1 GCA_031263625.1 Clostridiales bacterium | reverse complement strand
GCGCCCGCGCCTGAGCTGGCCGGTTCCACGCCGACCAGCTCCATGCCGGCCAGCTTCAGGAGACTGTTGGAAAATCCGCCGCTGGCCATATTGTCCAGAACGAGCAGCTTCGCGCCCTGGCGCACCGCGTCGAGCGTTTTGCCGGGATTCCGCAGCGCCCTGCCGGGCTTCGCCATGACCGCCAGATCGCCGTCCCTGAGCGCGGACGCCAGGTTGCTTTTCACGCTGGGGAAGTAGTCGAGCCGCTGCGTCCACACGTAAAACGTGTTCAGCTGCTCGTCCATGTTCGCCATGAAGCCCTCCTGCGCGTCGGGCAGCATAAACCGCGAATACTCCCGCTCAAAGCAGATGTCCACCATCGGCTTCACAGGATCGGGCGGGCGCGAGGCCACGGCGCTCGCGGCATGGCAGAAGCCCGCTCCGAGCAGGGCGCCCGCGATCGCGGCCAGCACGAACAGCGCGAGCGGGAACGGGGGCGCGGGCGCTGGCGCCAGAGCCGAGGCGGGAGACGAGGGCGCCGGCGCGGACTGGAGCGCGGACGTCGGCGAAGACGCGGGCGAGGGCTGGAGCGCGGATGGCGGTGGCGACTGGCGCGCTGGCGCAGGCGAGAGCGCTGGCGCAAGCTGGGGCGAGGGCGATGGGGCAGCTGACGGCGCTGGCGCAAGCTGGGGCGCGTGCGCAGGCGCCGGCGCCAGAGCCGACGCGGGGGGCGCAGGCGCATGCGGCCGCGCGGGGAGGAAAGCCTTTTTGCGCACGGCCGGCCACGCGGCGCACGCGATCGCGGAAAGCAGCAGAAGTGCCGCTGCCGCTTCCCTCGGCGCCATGCCGCCGGGAAAGGCGTTCTCACTGTTCAGCCACTCGACGCTGCCGAGAAGCAGTTCCGGCTTGCCGGGCATAAACATCCAGAAATTCGAGAACACGGTGCTGTCCGTGAACGCGAGCACGCGCCCCTTGCCATGCGCCACGCCGGCGCTTTGCAGGAAAAGGCCAAATTCCAGCGTTGCGGCGTTTGTGTCCGCAGGGAAGAAATTCATCTGCGAATAGTCGGCCTGCAAATTCTTCAGCCCGTAGCCAATGATGACCTCCTCGGCCTGCCATTTGGCGCTCAGCGTGTCCGACGTCGCGAACAGGAAGTGCGGCAGCCCGAAAACGGCCTGGTGCGGCATGAGCCTGGGCGCGTCGTATTCCGAAAGGTTGCCGTTCACAAGCTCATACGTGCAGTCGTAGTTGAACCTGAGCCCGAATTGCTCGGAGATCTGGTTGAGGTTCGAGTCCGTGCCAAAGACGTTCGTGTGGTCGCCTATGAGGTACAGCCCGCCGCCGTTTTCGACAAAATCGGCCAAAAGCCGGATTTCCTCGCCCTCAAACGGCACCGTCGGGGTTTTCATGATGAACACGTCCGCGCCCCGCAAGGCGTCCGCGCTCACGGGCCCCATGTTCCTGTCCGTTTCGTAGAACTTGTCCAGATAGTTGTAGAAGCAATAGTAGTTGTAGCCGGAGCGCTCGCCGAACCACTGCTCGTCGTATGCGTCCGTCGTCCACTCCCAGTCGCTGTGGTATTCGTCCACGAGCACGCGCCCCTGCTTTTCGCGCCCGTAGTCGCGGAGGCCGAAGAACAGCGCGAACGACGCGCCGAGCAAAAGCGCGAGCGAGGCCGTGACTGCGGCGGCTACGGTGGCTGCGGCGGTTGCTGCGGTTGCAGTGGTTGCTGCGGCTGCCGCAGCGGGGCGGCGGCGGGGCAGGCCCCCTCCCCATTCGACCCCGGCGAGGGGAAGCCCTCTGAACGCGGCCGCCAGCAGCAGCGCGTATGGGACGAGGCTGGCGAGCGTAATGGCCCTCTCCCAGAAAATGCTGTGGTACGGATATGTGGCGTAGATCATGATCAGAAACGCATATCGCGCGGCGGCGTAGGCGAACGTCATGGCGAAAAACGCCGCGTAGCGCCACGCCCTGCTCTTTCTCAGCGCCAGCACGGCGACGGCGCCTGCGCCGAACAGCAAAAAGTGGACGGCGCCGACCTTTTCCCACGAGCTGGAAAATGTCACCGTTCTCAAAAATGCGTCAATGTAGAGGTAGCTGCCTTCGGAAACGGCCTTCATGCCAAACAGGTTGAGAATGGCGCCGGCAATGGGCGCGAAAACGCCTTCGGCGTGATTCCTCGCAGCAAATATATAGTAAAACGGGAACACGGCACCCTGCGCGAGCAGAACGACGGCGCATTGCCCCAGGGCGCGCCTTGCCGATTCCGCGAGCCCAAGCCCGCCGCGCCGGCGAAAGGCGGCAAAGCCAAAGGCGAGGCCCGCCAGGCCAAAGGCCAGCCATAGCGGCGTCGGCGGCTCGTATATATGCACGGCGCCCGTCCACGCGAGCGCGAGCATCAGCAGCGAAATCCATGTCATGTCCATGCCAGCGGTCATTCCTTTTCTCGTTTTGGCGCGAAGCCTGGGCCCGAAAGCCCGCTTCCGGCCGCGCGGCGCCCTATTGGAGGCCGCCTGTCAGGAGCGCGTCCGCAAACAGCACGTTGCCCTCGCGGTACGCATCCACGCTTTCAAGATTCTTGTTCTTGAAAAAATCGGGATCGCCAAAAACATGCAGGCTTCCCGCCCCGACAGTTTTGCGCGCTATCGCGCTGTATCCCCACACGTCCACGATGCTGCGCGTTTCCGCGCCGTCCTGCGGGCTGGCGCCGTCGTACAGCACCGGGCAGGCGTTCCAAAATGCCATTTCGGGATCCTGCTCCGGCGCAATCCTGCCGATTGGCATGGCGTCGAAGGA
>JAISFK010000334.1 GCA_031263625.1 Clostridiales bacterium | reverse complement strand
CCGACTGGGAACCAGGCGCAACCCCGCCCGATGGCTTTGCGCCGCCGGGCGCACGGGGCGGCGAAGCCCTGCCCGATGGCTCTGCGCCGAGCGCATAGGGCGAAGAAGGCCCGCCAGCCGACTGGGAGCCCGGCGCAACCCCGCCCGATGGCTTGGAACCCGGCGCCTTGGGCGGCGAACCAGGTGCTTGGCGCGGCGCGGCCCCGCCAGAGGGCTGGGAACCCGGCGCCTTTTGACGACTTATACTGACGAGCATTTGAATATACCATAAACGCGAGTCAGTAATACTCGTTTCCTCTGTCCGACCGCAATTTGCGGTCGGAATTTCCAATCGAACACGAGTATAATTGTCCAGCAACCTTGTTATGCTCGCGAAACTTATCTATTGCAAAAGTCTATAGCAACTTGCTCAAGTCCCGCTTGCCGTAACAAATATGATGGATGAGAATCCGCATACTGTCCTCGTCATAGGTGAAGAACACCAAGTAATTGTTGACGGCGGCCCAGTGATAGCCATATTCGCGGATACGCTTTGGCAAACGTCCGCGCAGCGGCTGCCCGCGCCAAACGCCCTCGCAGAGCAACTCCATTTTGCGGTCATAGAGGTCAACTATACTGACGAGCATTTGAATATACCATAAACGCGAGTCAGTAATACTCGTTTCCTCTGTCCGACCGCAAATTGCGGTCGGAATTTCCAATCGAACACGAGTATAAGTCTTCAGCGGCTTGGGGATTGGCCAAATCGACGGCGATGTAAGTAACAATGCCCAGCAAATCCTGCTCCGCCGAGGGCAGATATTTCACCTTATACATTGGCCCTGCGGTAGCTTTCCCCTATGATCCCTCGCGCTTTTTGCATTACGGCATCGTGGCTGATGGTTTTATCCGCCCTTTCCGCCTCGCTCGCCCGCTCGTCCAGTGTATCGCACAAATCGCCGAAGAACACAGCGGCCTCGCGGTGACTCTCGTAGTCGGCGCGGGCCATCAACACCAAATCACCGGAATCGCTGCCGCTGATAATTACAGGCTTGCCATTCCTGCCGACCCGCTCCGCGATTTGGGACACGTTCCCTATGAAATCGGCCATATTTATTTCAGCCATAAACCTTACTCTCCTTTTCACGCCAGGCGCTTGCTATACTGACGAGCATTTGAATTTACCATAAACGCGAGTCAGTAATACTCGGTTCCTCTGTCCGACCGCAAATTGCGGTCGGAATTTTTAATCGAACACGAGTATAACCGCTCTGCCACATAGATGTTCGCCAACGCGTTTGATTCATCCCGGTATGCCCGCAGGCGCGCGCTTGCCGCCCGCCCTCGCCGGGGGCCGCTCGCCCGCTCGCCTTCGCCGGGGGCCGCATTCGCCGCTCGCTCTCGTCGGGGGCCGCGCTTGCCGCCCGCCAGGCGCCGCATTATTGCGACGCGATGAATTTCTTCGCGGCGGCCCTTGCCATATGCGTCGTCTTTTCCTCGTCTATCGTGAGCAGCTCGCGGTTCTCCATGAGCACCTTGCCGTTGACGATGACTGTTTCGGCGTCGGAGCCGCGCGCGCTGTAGACGAGCGTTGACAGATGGCTGTGCAGCGGCGACAGGTGCGGCCTGTCAAGCTGCACGATCGTTATGTCCGCCTTGCGCCCCGGCGCAATCTCGCCGCAGTCCTCGAAGCCCAGCGCGAGCGCGCCGTTGCGCGTCGCCATCCTGAACGCCTGCGCGGCGGGCACGGCGGCCGGCTCGCGGCTCGCGCCCTTGTGCAGCAGCGCCGCGAGCCGCATTTCCATGAACATGTCGAGCGAGTTGTTGGACGCGGCCCCGTCCGTGCCGAGGCACACGTTGACGCCCGCCCGCAGCATTTCGGGCACCGGCGCGATGCCGCTCGCCAGCTTCAGGTTGCTGGACGGGTTGTGCGCGACGCTCGCGCCCCTGTCGCGCAGGCGCAGGATCTCGGCGCTGTCCACATGCACGCAGTGGGCCGCGATCACGGGTGAGTCCAGCAGCCCGTATTCCTCCGCGAGCAGCACGGAGCTCTTGCCGTATTCCCTGAGCATGTTTTCGCGCTCCGCGGCCGTTTCCAGGATGTGGATGTGTATGGCCGAGCCCAGCTCCTTCGCGAGCCGCGCCCCGGCGGCGAGCGTTTCGGGCTGGAACAGGTATATGGAATGAATTTCCATGTTCGTGCGGATATTGCCGCCGCCCGCGCCGTCCCACTTCCTGAAAAACGCCTTGCAGGAATCCGCGTCCACGCCCGCGTCGCCGCGCTTGCCCGTCAGCAGCGGCCCGACGGACACGGCCGCCCTGATGCCGGATCCGAGGATGGCCTCCGCCACGCTGTCCATCTTCAGGTACATGTCGTTGAAGCACGTGACGCCGTTTTTGATCATCTCGGCCGCGCCGAGCATCGTGCCCCAGTATATGTCGTCGCCGGAAAGCTGCGCCTCGGCGGGGAATATCCTGTCAAACAGCCAGGTTTCCAGCTCCATGTCGTCTGCGTAGCCCCGGAGCAGCGTCATGGCCGCGTGGCAGTGCGCGTTGACCAGCCCCGGAATGGCGAGCCGGCCCGCGCCGGGGATCGTCCTGCCCGCCGCGAACCCCGGCGGCAGCGGCGAACCGGACTTTTGCACGAACGCCACCCTGTCGCCGTCGATGCCTATGTCCACGCCAAGCGCCGCAGGGCCGTCGGCCGACGGCAGCGCGTCAATGTTCTTGATCAGTATCCCCATATAGCTGTAACCGCCCCTTTGCCGTTTCGTTTACGTATTGATTACCCCAGGTTCCACGTGTTCAGGTAGCGCTCCTGCTCGCCCGTCAGCGCGTCGATCCTGACGCCCATCGACTCCAGCTTGTACTTCGCGACGAGCCTGTCCAGCTCCGCCGGCAAGAAAATCAGCTCGTTTTTCAGGCTATGGCCGCGCTCCAGTATGTATTTCGCGCTGAGCAGCTGTATCGCGAAGCTCATGTCCATGATCTCCGCCGGGTGGCCGTCGCCGGACGCGAGGTTCACGAGCCTGCCCTGCGCGAGCAGGTTCAGCCAGCGCCCGCTTGGCAGCCTGTAGCCCATGATGCTGGCGCGCTGCTCCCGCCGCTCGACGGCGAGGCGCTCAAGGGCCGGCATGTCTATCTCGACGTTAAAGTGCCCCGCATTGCACATGATCGCGCCGTCCTTCATGAGCCCGAAATGGCGCTCGCCGATGACCTTGCTGCAGCCGGTGACGGTGACGAACAGATCGCCTATCCTCGCGGCGTCGTCCATCGGCATGACGTCAAACCCGTCCATCCACGCCTCGGCCGCCTTTATGGGGTCGATCTCGCACACTGCCACCTTCGCGCCAAGGCCCTTCGCGCGCATGGACACGCCCTTGCCGCACCAGCCGTAGCCCGCCACGACCACGGTCTTGCCCGCGACGATCAGGTTCGTCGTGCGGTTTATGCCGTCCCAGACCGACTGGCCCGTGCCGTACCTGTTGTCGAACAGGTGCTTGCAGTCCGCGTTGTTGACGGCGATTACGGGGTATCTCAGCGCGCCCTCGC
The DNA here is from genome assembly GCA_031263625.1 of Clostridiales bacterium. Taxonomy (GTDB): domain Bacteria; phylum Bacillota; class Clostridia; order WRLR01; family WRLR01; genus JAISFK01. Next base: position 525 of record JAISFK010000334.1, on the reverse strand, counting down.
GCTGCATGATGATCAGCCTGTTGATGCCCGTCGTGGTTTCCTCGCAGCCGCCGAGCACGTGCGGCAGCAGGTCCTGCCTCTCCGTGTGCAGCAGCGTCGCCAGGTCGCCGCCGTCGTCTATGACGACGTTGGGCTTGCCGTCCAGGGCCAGCAGCAGGTGCGCCTTGTACTCCTCCGGCGTTTCGTCGTGCCACGCGTACACCTCGGCGCCTTCGAGCGACAGCGCCGCCGCCACGTCGTCCTGCGTGGAGAGCGGGTTGCAGCCCGCCGCCGACACCGTGCCGCCCCCCGCCATGATGGCCTTGACAAGCCGCGCCGTCTTTGCCTCCATGTGGACAGAAACGGCAAAACGCGCGCCCGCGAATGGCCGCGTCTCCCTGAACTCGGCCTCCAGGCGCCCTACGACGGGCATGTTCTTCTCAACCCACCCGATTTTCTGCCTGCCCGACTCGGCAAGCGAAACGTCCCGTATTTCAGACATAGCTATAACCATTCCCTTTCAAGCATTCGCGCGAGCTTGTTTCG